>JAJQCI010000187.1 GCA_021202835.1 Clostridiales bacterium
AAAGTTTAAGGGATATATATATCCTGCCCATTTAAGCGTAAATATAATTACGGTTGAAAATATAACCGCCGCTTTGCCTTCGAAAATATAATATGCAAAAATAAGCAAAACCCCCCAAAGCCCGTAGTCAAGATCCAAAAAGCTTAAGCCCCCTAAAAAGCAGAGGGAACACAAGCCCTTAAGAACAGGCCCCGTTTTCATTTTATAAATATATATTAAAAGAGCTCCGGCCAAAAGCGTCCACCCTATGTTCATATCAACCAAATAATTTACGGCTCCCTTAAAACAAAGGTCATGGGGTATTTCGGAGACTGCCGCAAAAATTCCCAGCCTGAGCATATATTTTTCAATGGAACGGGTTTTCCTGCAGCCTTCGGCTATAAAAAAGGCAAAGGCCGGAAATGAAAACCTGCCCACAAACCTGAACCAAGGCGGCAGAACGTCGGGAAACATGTAGGCCGAATGGTCGAAAATCATAAATATAAAAGCCAGAAGCTTAATTTGAAAACCGGTCATATGCTTCCCCCTCTTTTCCGGGCGTTTCGGGTTCATCTGTTATAAATATACCATCAAAAGCCTTTGATTTCAAGCCTTTTATGCAGTTTTACCACACATTTACGGGTTTTTATTCTTCAAAGAGCGCTTTTGCAAATTCTTCGGCGTCAAATGGCCGGAGGTCGTCTATTCCTTCGCCTACGCCTATGAACCTAACGGGAATTTTAAGCTCGTTTTTAATGGCTATAATAATGCCGCCTTTTGCCGTTCCGTCAAGCTTTGTTAATATTATGCCCGTTATGTCACAGGCTTCCTTAAAAAGCTTGGCCTGCTGAAGGGCGTTTTGGCCTGTTGTGGCGTCAAGAACCAAAAATGTTTCCTTGTGGGCGGCTTCGTTTTCTTTTGTGATTACTCTGGAAATTTTCTTAAGCTCTTCCATAAGATTTTTCTTGTTGTGAAGCCTTCCGGCAGTATCGCAGATTAAAATGTCGGTTTTTCTGTTTCTTGCGGCGGCAACAGCGTCAAACACAACAGCCGCCGGGTCGGAGTTTTCGCTGTGCTTAATAACGGTTACATTGTTTCTTTCGCCCCAAACCATAAGCTGGTCGATAGCGGCGGCTCTGAAGGTGTCGGCAGCCGCAAGCATAACCGACCTTCCCTCTGATTTATAGAAGCTTGTAAGCTTGCCTATTGTGGTTGTTTTTCCCACTCCGTTTACCCCTATAACAAGTATAACGGAAGGGGAGGGGAGGTTAAGAGGTTCGTTGTCTTCGGTCAGCATATCGGTGATTACTCTGACGATTACGTTTTTAACCTGACTTACATCCTTTATTTTTTCTTTTTTAACGGTCTCCCTTGTTCTGCTTATTATTTCAAGAGAGGTTTCAACCCCTATATCCGCCATAATTAAAGCCTCTTCAAGCTCGTCATAAAGGTCGTCGTCTATTTCCGAAAAGCCCTTTAAAACCTGTTCCACTCCCGAAAGAATATTGTTTCTCGTCTTTTGAAGGCCTGATTTTATTTTGGCGAAAAAGCCCTTCTTTTTGGGCGCTTCCTCCTCTTTTTCGGGTTCCCGGGGTTCTTCGCCGGTTTCTTCGGCTGTTTCCTTCTGCTCTTCTTCTGCCTGTTCGGCTTTGGGTTCCGGCTCGGCAGTCAAAGTTTCTTCCTCTTCCGGCGGAGCTTCGTTTTCAAGAGAAACATCTCCTTCCTCCGGGGCTTCGGCCGTCAAAATATTTTCTTCCGTTTCGGCTTGGTTTGTTTTTTTATCTTCTTTTTTCTTAAAAAAATTAAAAAGTGCCATGTGTTGTTATCCTCCGTTTATGATTCAGAAAGCTCGTCGGCTTCCTTAAGACTTACTGAAACCACCTTGGAAATTCCCTGTTCCTGCATGGTTACGCCGTAAAGAGTGTCGGCCTCCTGCATGGTTCCCTTTTTATGTGTTATAACGATAAACTGTGTCGTTTCCGACAGGCTTTTAATATAATTTGCATACCTTGCCACGTTGGCGTCGTCCAGTGCTGCGTCAACCTCGTCAAGAACGCAGAAGGGCGAGGGCTTAAGCCTGAGAATAGCGAAAAGCAGGGCCATTGCCGTCAGGGCTCTTTCGCCGCCTGAGAGAAGAAGCATACTTTGAAGCTTTTTCCCCGGGGGCTGGGCGTTTATTTCTATTCCCGAGTTTAAAACATCTGTTTCGTCGGAAAGGGTTATATTGGCCTGTCCTCCTCGGAACATCTCTCTGAAAACCTCTTTAAAGCTTTCGTTTATGGCTTTGAACTGCTCTGCAAATCTTTCCTGCATAAGGACCTCAAGCTTGTCGGCAATTTCGGTTAGGTCCTTTTCAGCCTTTTCCATATCGGCCCTCTGGCCTGTTAAAAAGTCATATCTTGCCTTTGCCTCGGCATATTCCTGAGGGGCAGAGGCGTCTATGCTGCCCAAAGCCTTAATTTTGGCCTTAAGCTCCTTCGACCTCTGGTGAAGTTTGGGCAGGGGCAGATCCTCCTTGAACATTTTAACCGCTTCGGGGTATGTTATTTCATATGTTTCCCACATATCGTCATAAAGCGACCTGTTTTTTTCGTTTACCGCCGCAAGTCTTTCGTCGCCTGCGGTTTTTTCCCTGTTTAAATTTATAAGGGTGTCGTTAAAGCACTTTATCTCCTCTTCCCACTTTGAAACAGAGGAATTTATGCCGTAGCGCTCCTTAAGCTTTGTGTTGTATTCCTCGGTTTTGCCCTCCGACAAAAGCTTTATTTTCCCGGCTTCATTTGTTTTGGCGGCCTTGTCCTCTTTGTTTTTTTCAATATCGGCCTTTAATTTCACAGCCGTTTCGGAGCTGTTTTCGGCGTTTTGAATTATTTCTTCTATTTCGGCTTCAAGTCTTTCAACATCTCTTTCGTCAGATGAAATTTCGGAAGAAATCTTCTCGGCTTCAAGCTTAAGTGATGTCAAAAGAGAGTTCATATTGTCAAGCCCGGCCCGGCGGTCTGTGTTTTCAAGCCTTGAGCTGCTTAAAAGCTCGTTTAAGGCTGCTACCCTGTTTTCATTTTCTGAAAGTGAGGCGTTGAGCCCTTCAAGGGCTGCTGCCGCTTCTTCGTTTTGGCTTTTAAGGCCTTCAAATTCGGCGTTTTGCCCCGTGAGCCTTTTTTCTAAATCGGCTTTAAGCTGGGTTTCGCTTTTAAGCCTTGCCCGAAGAGCCGAAAGGCGGAGATTTTCATTGTTGAAAGCGGTTCTGTTGCTTTCTATGTCTTTGCCTGCGGAGGTTAAATTAAAGTTCACCGCCGCTAAGCTGTCAGAGCCCTTTCCGTAGGCTGCCTTAAGCCTTTCAAGCTCGGTTTTAAGATTTTCAAGCTCATTTTTTCTTGAAAGAATTCCGCTTTGCTTCTTAGAAGAGGAGCCGCCGGTGATAGAGCCCCCCACATTGAAAACCTCTCCCGTAAGGGTAACGATTTTAACCTGATAGCCTGTTTTCTTTGCAAGGGCTATACCGTTGTCGATGTTGTCAACAACCGCCGTTCTGCCTAGAAGCCCGGCAGTTATTCCTTCATATTTTTTTTCACATTTAACAAGCTCCGAAGCCGTTCCCACAAAGCCGGGAGCCTTTGTTATTTCGGGCTTAAGAGGGTTAACCGTTCTTCTTGCCGCCGTAAGGGGCATGAATGTTGCCCTGCCGCTGTGGGCCTGCTTAAGATAATTTACGGCTGCTTTGGCTGCGCTTTCGTCCTCTGTGACAACATTCTGAAGACTGCCCCCCAGAGCCGTCTCTATGGCAAGCTCATATTCCTTTTTCACGGAAATAAGCTCACCTACTGCGCCGCAGATTCCCTTAAGTACGTTTTTGTTTTTCAAAACCGCTTTGACTCCGCCGTAATAGCCCTCATAGCTTTTTTCAAGGTTTGAAAGAATGTCAATTCGGGACTTATGCTCGTTAAGCCTTGTCAAAAGCTCTCTTTGGCTTTTTTCGAGCTGCTGCTGTTTTGCCGTTAAATCACGGCTTTCGTCCAAAAGGGCCCTGTGACTGCTGTTGAGAGTACTTATTGAGGTTAAAATTTTTTCCTCGTCCTTTTTGAGGGAGGCAATGAGAGCTGTTTTTTCATTTAAAAGCCCCTCGTTTACGGCGGCTTCTTCCTTTATGCGGCTTTTTCTGTCCTTAATGCCCTCTATCAGCTGGGCCGTTTTGGCTATATTCTCTCTGTTTTCGGCCTGCTTTGAAAGCATATTCAAAATCTCTTCATTAAAACCGGTTGTTTCGGCTTCCTTTTCGGCTAAGGCCTTTTGAAGCTGTTTACAGTCTTCCTCTGCCTTTGCCGCCTTTTCTTCCGCTTTGGAAAGAGAAGACCTTTTAAGAATTAAGCCTTCCTCTTTAGATTTAATTTCTTTCCGCTTTTCGGCTGTGGATTTTTCGGCAAGCTCCTTTCCGGCGCCTATTTTTAAAATTTCCTTCTCCATATGCTCCCTGTCAGAGTTAAGAAGGCTTATTTCATTAAGTTTTTCGCTGTATTTAAGCTTTAAATCTGTTATTTCGCCGTTAAGCCTTTCTATTTCATCGTTAAGCCTGTCGGCGCTTTCCTTTTTTTCGTTCTTTTTTTCTTCTGCCGCCTTAAGGGCGGTTTCCGTTTCTTCTATTTGGGTTCCCAATGTTTCAACGGCTTCCCTGAGCTTGTCTGCCTGTTCCTCATATTTTTTGGAATCCAGAACGAAAATACTGACTTCAGTCTCCTTGAGCCCGGCTGAAAGATCAACATATTTCTTAGCCTTGTCGGCGGCCGTTTCAAGGGGGCCCAGCCTGTTTTCTATCTCCGATATAATGTCGTCTATTCGAAGAAGGTTTGCCCTTTCGTTTTCAAGCTTTTTCATAGCTTCGTTTCGGCGGTTTTTATATTTTACGATTCCTGCGGCCTCTTCGAAAAGAACACGCCTGTCTTCGCTTTTTGTGGAAAGAATTTCATCGATTTTCCCTTGGGCTATAATTGAATAGCCCTCCTTGCCTATGCCGGTGTCCATAAAAAGCTCTAAAATATCCTTGCGGCGGCAGGCCGTGCCGTTTATAAGATAGGCGCTTTCGCCTGAGCGGTAAAGCCGCCTAGTGACGGTAACCTCGGAATAGTCTAAATTAAGCTTCCTGTCGGAATTATCCATAACGAGAGAAACCTCGGCAAAGCCCAGTGGCTTTCTGTTTTGTGTTCCGGCGAAAATAACATCTTCCATTTTCTGGCCTCTAAGGTTTTTTGCGCCGGCTTCTCCCAAAACCCACCTTACAGCGTCGGCCACATTGCTTTTGCCGCTGCCGTTTGGGCCTACTACGCCTGTTATGCCGCTGCCGAATTTAAGCCTTATTTTTTCTCTGAAGGATTTAAACCCCTGCATTTCAAGCTGTTTTAAATACATAATAAAACCTCTTAATAGTTTTCTTCAATCTTCTTTATTTCTTTATATAAAAATTCGTTTACCGGCGTGGGAATTCCGTGTTTTTTGCCCAGTCTGTTTACGGTTCCCGAAAAAAGCTCAACCTCTGTGGGGCGCTTGTTTAAAACATCCTGACGGAGCGAAGGCATACCCTTGGGGTTAAGCCCGTCCAAAACCTTCGTCCAGTAAACAACGTCTGTTTCGTCAAGGCCTATGCCTTCGGCTCTGCCCACAAGCATAACCTCTTTCATAGCCCCTATCATAACATCTCTTTCTCTGCCCTCTCTCTGGAGAACATCAAAACAGCAGTCGAAAACAGCGGCGGCCTGGTTACAGCCCGTGTTTAAAAGAAGCTTGCCCCAAAGGGCTCTGCCCATATCCTCGGGCAGCCTGTAGGGAAATGAAATTCTGTCGAAAAAGGCCTTAAGCTCGGCTATTGTTTCGTCACGGCCCACATTTCCAACCTTTCCGAAATTCAAAAAGCCCATATCTCTGTAGGTGATTTTGTTTCCCTCCTTGAGGGAGTCCATACCCTGAGATGTAGAGTAAATAACATTTTTAGGACCGTATTTTTCTATTATATCTTCTTCGCTTTTTATGCCGTTTAAGAGAGATATAAATATGGTATTTTCGCCGGCAAAGCCTTCGGAAAGCTTAAGGGCTTCACCCATAGCGTTGTATTTAACCCCGAAAATAAGCAGATCAAGGGGAGGAACTTCATCCTCCGGCGAAACATAGTTCATATCGCAGTAAAGGCCGTTTTTATAAAAGCCCGATTCTCTGTATCTTTCGCATCTCTGCCTGTCGGCAATTACATAAAAATTTTCTTTTCCTATTTTGTCGCTTATATATGAGCCGAAAAGAATTCCCAAGGCACCGAAGCCTATTATTCCCGCTCTTTTAATCATACAAAAGACCTCCAAATTCAAATTAAATCCATTATAGCATATTTCCATTGTCTTTTCAATTATTTTAATCAATTATTTCACAAAGGTCCCGGTTTTTCATTTTATAACAATATGTTTTTTGTGGGGCGGCGAAAATATGACGGAAATTAATATAAAGGGCGGCAGAAGGCTTAAGGGAGAAACAGATGTTTCAGGGGCGAAAAACGCCGTTTTGCCCCAGATTGCCGCTCTTGTGGGTATGAAAGGCGAGGGGGTTATATATAACTGCCCGGATATTGCCGATGTTAAAACATCTGTTGAAATTATAAGGAACTTAGGGGGAAATGCAGGGCTTGAAGAGGGCAGGCTTTATGCAGATTTAAGAAATATTGACAAATTCGAAATACCGGCAGGGCCGGGAGGGAAAATGCGCTCTGCAATAACCTTCTGCGGCGGACTTCTTGGCAGATTCGGAGAGGTTGTTTTTTCGGAGCCGGGAGGCTGTGTTTTGGGGGCAAGGCCTATAGATATTCATTTAAACGGCTTTAAGGTTCTCGGCGCCGAGGTTAAATATGAAGGGGAGAGAATAAGAGTCAGGGGAAAGCTCAAAGGCAGCAAAATAAAACTTAAATATCCCAGCGTCGGGGCTACACAGAATTTGATTATAGCTGCCTGTTTTGCCGAGGGTGAAACGGTTCTTAAAAACCCCTCTTTAGAGCCGGAAACGGTTGATTTAATAAATTTCTTAAATGCCTGCGGCGGAGAAATAAAGGTAAGAGACGGCTGTATTTATATTAAGGGAGAAAAAGATTTAAGACCTAAGCCCTACCGGGTTATGGCGGACAGAATAGAAGCCGGAACCTTTCTTTTTGCCGCCGCAATGACAGGGGGAGGAATAAGCCTTAGAGGTATAACCCGAAAGAATATGGGCGTTGTGTGGAATGTTTTGGAAGGCTGCGGCTGTGAATTAAAAGAAGAAAAAAAGGTTTTGAGCCTGAAAGCCCCCGAAAGGCTTAAGGCTGCAAAAGAAATAACCGTAAGGCCATACCCCGGTTTTCCCACAGATCTTCAGCCGCAGCTTACGGCAATGCTTTCTGTTGCCGAGGGCAGAAGCATTATTAATGAAACGGTTTTCGAGGGAAGAAACAAACACATAGGCCAGCTTTTGAAAATGGGAGCAGATATTACAGAAGAAAAGGGCTTTATTATAAACGGAGTAAAAAGCCTTAAAGGGGCGGAGGTAACCGCCTTCGACCTGAGAGGCTGCGCCGCTCTGTGTCTGGGAGCACTGGGTGCGGAGGGGGAAAGCCGCATAAAAAACGCAGGCTATATATTCAGAGGATATGAAAATTTCGAAGAAAAAATAAAGGATCTCGGCGGTGAAATATCTATATTAAAATTAAACCGTGTGTAAAAATTTTAACAAAACCCGGCGTACAAAACTGGAAATTTTCGGCAAAAATTAGTTTTTCAGAGTGCTTGACAGAATTTTTGTTCGGCGGTATAATAGGCTTAATTATATTTATGACTTAAAAAGGCGGTAAAACTCAAGGACTGAGGGTTTTATCGCTTTCAAAGGTTTAAACAAACAAATTGCCGGAGGCCCGGCAAAAATATAAAAGGAGGAAAATAAAATGAGAAAATCCGCAAAAAGATTCTTAAGCACCATCTTAGCTCTGACGCTGCTTTGCTCGTGTATGGCAGTAATGAACATAAATACGGTTTTTGCCGCAGATGCAAGCTATATAGTAAGTACTTTCCCATCTTCTACTTCTAATGGAAAATATTATAGCTTAACAGACAGTTCAGATACATATGGCGGAACAACTTCAAATCCGGTTTCGTCGGACAACAGAGGACTTTATTATTTGAGAAACAGCAGCAGTGATGCGCTTAAAACTGACTCTTCTTCAACCGTAATTAATGGCTTGACATTGCAAAGTTCTATTTACACATCATCAAGCAGCGGCGGAGGCGCAGTAACATTTTACGCAGATGCCGGAGATTTGATTACTGTTTATTACAAAGCATATAATAGTTCTACGACAGTGAGTATTTCAAAAGAGGTTAATTCTTCTCGTAAAATTACCAATGCTTTGAGCACAAGCGATACAACTTCAGATACAAGCAATATTACTTTATTTAGTTATACGGCAACTGACGGTGGTGTTTACTATGCAGGAAGTACCAATACAAGAATATATATTTATGCTGTAACAACAACGGCGGCTACCGGCAATAAATATACAATTACGGGCTCTGTAAACGGACTTGAAGCAGATGACACATTTACATTAACATCTTCAGCAGATGATACTGTTACATATACTGCTGTGGTAAATGATGAAGCAGACGAATATACAGTTTCGGAATATGCAGCGACAGCTCCTTTTGCGGCAGACGATACATTTATTGTCAGCAAAGACGGTTACAAGGTAAATGACGATGACACAGCAACAATCAAATTATCAGCTGTAGAAGATGATGCATATTCATTTATAGCGGATACAGATCTGACTTTTGAAAGTGATCAGTATACCATAAGCGGTAAGCTGCTTTCATCATATGATTCTTCCGCAATCAGCGGTACATTGTACAGAAAAAACGGAACAGGCTATGAGACAACATCAGTTACTAAAACTGGCTTCAGTTTCAATATTGATAAGGGAGAGCCGGAAACAGTTTATTTTGGGGCAAACGATCATTACGGTAAATCGGAAACATATTCTGCAGATTCCTCAAGTGATGTGACATTAACTAAAGTTACAGATATTACCGAAGGTGATGGAGTAACATTAAATACAGACATATTTGGAGTTAATGCCGAAACAAACTGTCAGGCATACAACATAAAGCTTACAAATACATATGAAATTAATGGATACAGCTTAAACGGTTCAAGCGGAAATATACTTGTTCAGCTTTATGACAGCAGCAACAATGAAGCAGGCAGACTTCAGTGTTCTGCAGGTGCGACGATTTCTTATACACCTGCCGCAGATGGAGTTATGACTATTGCCGCAGCAGCTTCAGGCGGAAACGCAGGCGACAGAGGTTTTACAATTACAAATAATGAAGCTTATAAATTTACAGGTGATAATTATAAAACAAAAACAGATTACACATATGAATTGACAGCAGGAACAGAATATACGATTACAATAACAGGCGGAGCTGTAAATATTTGGAGTATTGTTTTCACCCCCGAATCATCTTCGGAGAGCTTTGTTGTCGATGAGACTGCAAAAACGGTTAAATATACAGACAGTGAGGGCAAAGCAACACTTTATTACATTGCCGGCTTAACAGAGGAACAGGCGGCAGAAATAACAGAAGACACTGTTTGTACTCTCAGCAATGTAACAACAGAAGACGGAAGCGCCGCTTCGATTTCCACGGTTTATGAGGGTGTTGAAATCGCAGGAACAACATATTCTGCGGAAACCTTCGGCTATAAATATGTATACGGCTTTACAATAACAGATTATCCGGAGGGCTATGATATAGACACATATGACATGGGCATATTGGTAACAACTTATATGCTTGAG
>JAJQCI010000341.1 GCA_021202835.1 Clostridiales bacterium
TTCATATGCCAGCTTAAACAAGACAAAAACGATAAGAGACGACGTTTTGGTTTCCGACCAGTATCTTAAAATCACAACCCGTGACGAGGTTGAGACGGGTTCGTCAATAATTATTTCTTTTACAAACGCAAAGGTTCCCAAACAGGAACAGATTGACGCCGTTTACCAGTATGCTTATTATGACTGGAAGGGCCCAAGCGAAGGCTTTTGGGATGTTGTTCCCAAGCTTAAAACATATGAGCTTCCATACAGTATAAAACGTGTAGGCGCCAGCGAGATTCAGGTTACTTTAATTAATCTGCCCAGAAGATATGCCGACAACAGTCTTTATTTTGTAAACGGTGTAAGCAAGAGGCCTGTTTACAACATAAGACTTCCTTTCAGATCAGACGGCGAGGGCACAATTAAAATTACAATTGACAACAATGAGTCAACTATTTCAAGCGCAACTCTTTCCGGCTATAATATTTGGTCAAAATACGGCAGTCAGACATCTTCGTCGGGCTTAACCGACACCGAAGGCGAGGACGGCGAAATTCTCGAAGAAACAACCGTTGAAGAAACAACAAGCGAAACAACAACCCATGCATATTCTTCATCATCTTCAGGCTCTTCGGGAAGCGCTGATGTAACCGAAGATGAAACAGAAGAAACAACCGAGCTTGACATTTTCGAAATGGAAGCCGACGATTTAATCGCCGTGAGAGATTTAAGCGACATAATTGCGGAATATGATGAATCAAGCTATGTTGACTGGGACTCATCCACAAAAACAGTTACCATAAGCTATAAGGGCAGCATTCTGCAGTTTATAAGCGATTCAGATTATTACATACTCAATGATGAAATAATTTATTTTGACGGAGTAAGCGAAGAATATGAAGATTATGAGGAAGGCGAAGAGCCTGTCAAAGCAGCAAGAGCAACTATAATCGACAGAAAAATGTATGTTCCCGTAGGGGCGGCAATCGAAGCTTTGGGCTTAGAACCGGATGATGAAGAAACAGCGGAGGAAACCACAACAGAGGCAGAAACCGAGGAAACAACGGAAGCTGCCGAAGAAGCCGAAGAGCCGGCAGAAACCGAAACAACGGAAACAGCGGAAACAGAGGGCGAAGCCGAAACGGCCGCCGAAGAATCAGCAGTAATTTAAATTTATATCAAAAACAGCCGGCTGAACACCGGCTGTTTTTAACTGCATAGTTATTTATTGCTTATCTATTGTTTTTAATAAGACTTTTATAAAAACGCTTCAGGTTATAGCTTGGAGGCTTCCGCAGGTTTGTTGAGGTGAATGGTATAAACAGTCTCAACAAAAGTGTCTTCTTTATAGTCGGTTTCGGCTCTTGTCATTTGTTTGTTAAGTCTTTTTGCTATGCGGCTGAAAAGGTCATAGTTTTTATAATTTGTGGGATTAACGGGAAAGGATATGGTGTTGAAGTTGTTTTTATTGGCATAGATAACAGCTCGTTCTATCAAAAGATTGCTTATTGTGCTTCTTTTGTAGAACTGATTTACACATAAACTGTAGACATATAGAGATTTTTGATCGGCAGAGGCAATTATGCCTATAAAACCGGCGGCGGTTCCGCCTTTTATGAATATAAAGGAGCTTTTTCCGAACATTTCTCCGAAGGTGTCAAAAAGATACATTTCATATGAAACAGATCTTTTGCACCTTTCGGAAATAAGCTTGGAAACAGCTTCTTTATATTCGGGGCTGTAGTTTACAATCATGCCTGAAGCTTAAGCTTAAAGTCTTTTTCGGCTTCTCTCTGCTGATCCTTTTTAGCTATGTCCTGACGTTTGTCGTAGAGCTTTTTGCCCTTTGCAATACCAATATCCATTTTTACAAGGCTGCCTTCAAAATAAACCTTTAAGGGAACTATTGTCAGACCCTGCTGCATGGTTCTGCCATCAAGCTTATTTATTTCATATTTGTGAAGAAGAAGGCGCCTGTCTCTTAAGGGGTCGTGGTTAAAGCGGTTGCCCTGTTCGAAGGGGCTTATATGCATGCCCTTAATATAGGCTTCGCCGCCGCTTATTGTAATATAGCTGTCTTTAAGATTACAGCGGCCGGCCCTCATAGATTTAACCTCGGTTCCCCTGAGCTCGATTCCTGCCTGAAGAGTTTCGAGAATAAAATAATCGTGATATGCTTTTTTATTTTGAGAAATTAATTTTTTTGATTTATTTGCCATATTTTTTCACTCTCAAGTCCTTTAAAATTTTTTCCGGAACCTCAAGCTCCCCATAGCCGCTGCCTAAATTTAAGCCCGGCTTGTTTTCGCCGTGAAAGTCACTGCCGCCGGAGGGAAGAAGGCCGTAGGTTTCGGCAAGAGAAAGGGCCAAAATCGTGTCGCTTTTGGAATGAGTGGAATAATAACACTCTATACCGTCGGCGCCCCAGCCGGCGAAGTCGGCCGCCATTGTCTCAAGGCCCGTTTCGTTAAAGCCATACATAAAGGGATGGGCTATTACGGCCAGGCCGCCGCCTTTTTTAATAAGGGCTATGGCGTCCTTCGCAGAAAGAACATCACGCTTCACATAGCCCGGCTTTCCGGGGCCTATATATTTGCCGAAGGCTTCGTCTTTGCTTTTTACATAGCCTTTTTCCTGAAGAAGCCTTGCAAAGTGAGCCCTTGTGATTACCTTTCCGCCGCTGACGGAAACAAGGTCGTCATAGGTCAGGTCAAAGCCCAAGCCGCTAAGCTTGTTTATCATCGATATGTTTCTTTTGGTCCGCTTTTCTTTAAGGCTGTTAAGGCCGGCAGAAAATTCGGCGTTGTCTTTGTCTATAAAAAGCCCAACAATGTGAATTTCTCTGTTTTTATAAACAGAAGAAAGCTCCGTTCCGGCGATAACCTCAAGAGAGGGATATTCCCCGGCTTTTTCGAGAGCTTCCGCAATGCCCTCGGTTGTGTCGTGGTCTGTTATAGCTATTGTTTCAAGCCCTGCGGCAAAAGCCGCTTCTATAAGCTCCGAAGGTGCAAGAGTGCCGTCGGAGGCAGTTGTATGTGTATGTAAATCGATTTTATTCATATTTATCATCCCCTTGTAATATAATAACATAAAATAAAAATTTTACAAGACTGTTTATAACAAAAATTTTTTGAATTTAGTTTGAATTTCACCGATTTTCGGAAAACCGTTATTTTGAAAGGGGGCTTTTGATTGAAAAACGAAGAAGTGAGGGAAAGTAAGGCGGGAAAACCTGTTTTAGCCGTTGCCGGGGCGGTTTTGGCGGCTTATTTATTACTGCCGCAGTTTTTATTATTTACGCCGGTCTGCTTACATATACGGGGCTTACGGAAAAATATCTTCAGACCGTCATTACCGTAACCGTAGGGGCTTCGGTGGTTTCAGGCGGTTTTTTATGCGGACAGGGTGTTAAAAAAAGGGGTATTGTCTGGGGTGTTCTTACGGGGCTTATGTACGGTGTGGTTATGATTGTTTTGGGTATGTGTATAAACCCTGACTTTGCCCCGGGGAGCAAAACGGCGCTGATTTTGTTTATTTCCCTTTGCGGCGGAGGCCTGGGAGGAGTTTTGGGCATAAATTTTTGAAGTAGATTTTAAAAGGGCGCTTCGGCATACATATCCTGCCAAAGCGCTCTTTTTGAAATAAAACACGAAAATAAATACAAACAGATTTTATCAGATTTCTTCTTCAGCCTCTTCTTCTTCCTCTTCATCTTCGACATCTTCGTCGGAGAAGGGAAAGTCTGCGCCGTCTTCATCCGGATATTCATCATAAAATTCGACCTCAGCCGAGCTTTTAAATTTCAGAACAAGATAGACAACAATCAGCGTCAGAAGAGTTACACCTATAACTATGGCGAAAATAAAACCGACGCCCGACTTTCTTTCGAGCTTGTTTAAATCTTTTTTAATTTCGCAGATGGCGTTTTTGTAAGAATTATCCATATTTAAAACCTCCTTAATATATGTTTTTTTTGAAATACCTTACGGAAGTTTCTTTGCTTTTCATATCAAGGTATTCCATATAGGCTCTGTGCATTATCTGTTTTTCATCGTGGAATTTAAGCAGATAATACGCTTCATGCTGTTTGTAATAGCCTGCGTCGGCAAAAAATTCTTCTACCTGCGGTTTGCAGTGATAAGAGTACGCTGTCATAAAATACCAGTGCACGGTTTTGTTTATAATGTCCTCCGCACCTCTGAAGGTATATTGAGTCTTTCCTATATATTTAATTATTTTGGCATCAGCGTCTGTTTCTTCCTTTACTTCTCTGAGAGCCGTTTCTTTAAATGTTTCACCGGGCTCAACCGTACCTTTCGGCATAACCCATCCCATATACCTGCCGTTTTGATTTTTATAAAGCAGCAATACCTTTCCTCTGAATATAACTACACCTCCGCAGCTTACTGCATCAATCACATTATATTCCTCCGATACTATAAACACAGTGGGATCTGTGTAAAGCCATAGCTTTATTAATATCATTATAACCTTTTTTTATTCTCATTTCAATAGTTATTTTTATATTTTCAATTTTTATTTTAAGAAACAGTTCATCTTTGTTTTCCGCCCGAATTAATTCAGCCGGCAAAGCTTTTTTCTTTTATTTGACAAGCAGTGATTTTTAGCATATAATAAGAAAATAAGATTTTTAAAGAAACGGTGGAGGGTTATGTTTAAAATATTAAGAAATTTTTTTTCGGATATATGCGGAAATCCTTTTTTTAAGGCAGGGGCTGCCGCTGCGGCGGCTGTGGCTGTTATATCGGTTTTATGCCTTGTTTATTATGCCGCAGGGGCAAAGACAAACCAAAGGCTTGACAGTGAGGGCCTTGCCTTATACAGTGAAGATTTTCCCGAGGAATATTATGACAATATAAGTCTGCGGTTTGCAAACCAATATGGTGAAACCTATGACGAATTCAGGCTGACAGAGGGTATCGGCATAAGCATATACGGCGACGGCGGCGTTGTTGACGAGGTAAGCGGCGGTTATACCATGCCTACGCTTTTGGCTCTTAATTATATTGAAAGTTTTGTTTACATAATGGGAAATGTCGGCGAAACTCCCGAATCCATAGCGGCAAAGCAGGGGGGTGTTCCCATGTATGCTGAGCCTTTTGAGATTCCATCGACACAAACGAAGGTAAAGGTTACGCTGAAAAACGAATACGGCACTGAAATTATACCCATACTTAAAAATAACGGCGGTTTAAACCCCTGTATAATAGACGGAGTTGAAGGAGTTATTTCCGTTGATGCGGAAGAAAATGTTTTCTTTACCAGAAGCGAAAACGGCAGCCACAGGTCAGTGACAGGTAAAGCACAGGTTATAACAAGGGTGATGCAAAACAGGCGAAACGATATTACCATTGTGTTTCTTCAGGAGCTGCCCGAGGGATATTCTGCAGAGAGATATGTTGAGATACTTGAAAGAATGAGAGACTATCACAGCCTTGAAGAGGGAGGAAAGTGTTTTTATGTTATATCGCCTATTTTGAACACCGATGAAGAAAATTCGGCCGAGCTCGACGGGCTTCTGGAGGCTGCCTTCGGTGAGTATTATATAAACGCAAGGGAGTATCTTTGCGGAAGGGCAATAGAAAAATATAATATGAGGGTAAGAAGTGAAGAGGACGCCGAAGCCGTGGCCGGAGGAGAGGTTTGCAGTTTGTTTTTATCAAGAGACGGACAGCTTAATCTTTACGGTATGTATGCCATTGCCCAATATATAACGGAAAAGTTTAATGAAAATGATATCGAACTGCTTGGAAAAAGATATATATATGAGGATGAAGAGTAAAAATGCAGAGGTTCGGCGGCAGGGACTGCCGGGCCGGGCTGCTTAAGAATACCGGTGATGATATGAATAATACAATTATGATTTTAAATAATTCAGAGGAAAAAATAAATCTTTTGAAAATACTTTTCGAAAATGAGGGCTATAATTTGATTTCGGCGAGAAGCGGCCCGGAAGCAGCTGAAAAAACAGACGATACTATTGACCTTATAATTATGGATGTTGAGCTTGAAGGAGAAAACGGCTTTATGGTCTGTAAGGAACTGAGAGAAAAGACAAACGCCCCTATTATTATAATCTCACGCCTGAACAGCGACTCAGAAAAGGGGTTCGGCTTTTCGGCCGGAGCCGACGACTATCTTACCGAGCCCTTTTCATACAACGAGCTCACCGCAAGAACAAAGGCACACATTCGCCGCTACTGTACATATAAGGGCAAGGACACAAAGGCCGACGGCAGTATCATACACATAAAAAATCTGACCGTTGACATGCAGACACAGCTTGTGACGGTTGACGACAGAAAGGTTTCACTTACAACGACGGAATATAATATGCTTGTTCTTATGCTTAAGGAGAGAAAAAAGGTTTTTTCATTTGAGGAAATATATGACAAAATTTGGGGCGAGCCCTATTTTTACAAGGCTAACAACACAATTATGGTTCATATTTTAAAGCTGAGAAAAAAGATAGAAGCAAACGCAAAAAAACCGGAAATTATTAAAACTGCCTGGGGAAAGGGCTATTATATAGACTGACAGGGGCTGAAAAGCTATGAAAACAATAAACGAGGATATAAAAACCAAAAATTTCAAACCCTTATATCTTATCTACGGCGAAGAGGGAAAGCTGAGAGACGACACGGCGAGAAAAATAGAAGCTGCGGCAATCTCAGGCGACGGTCTTAAAGACAGCTTTGAAGGAGATTTTGACCCTGCCGACCTTATAAACACGGCCAATACACTGAGTCTTTTCGGTGGGCTTCGGTTTATTTCCGTTAAGGATTCGGGGGCTTTTTCAGGCTTAAAGAAATATGAGGGGCTGATAGAATATTTTAAAAACCCAAACCCCGACTGTGTTATTGTTTTTAACGAAAAAAAGGTTGACAAAAGAAGCCGGGTTTATAAGGCTTTCGTCAAAACAGGATACGGTCTTGAATGCAAAAAGCCTAATTCAAAGGAAATAAGGGCTTATATTCAAAAGGAAGCAAAGGCAGAGGGCCTAAAATTTGACGGCGATGCTTTTGACTTTTTTATTTCAAATCTGGAGGATGATTTTTCATCAGCTGAAAACGAGTTTCAAAAGCTTTTGGCCTACACCATGGATAAGGGAAGAGTGACACTTGAAGACACAGAGGAGATTACTACGAAGAAGCTTGAAAACCGTATTTTTGACCTTGTGGACGCCGTAGGGTGGAAACAGCCGGGGAAGGCGCTGGATATACTTTCCAATTTGATTCTTATGAAGGAGCCTCCTGTTGCTGTTCTTATATCTATAGCAAGACAGTTCAGAATGATTCTTCAGTATAAGTTTCTGTCAAAGTCTATGCCGAGAGACGAAGCCGCAAAGCGTATGGGAGCACACCCCTTTGTGGTTTCAAAGGTTGCAAGACAGGCCGGAAGCTTTACAAACAGACAGCTCCTTGCGGCCCTTAAGGACTGCAGAGATTTACTGAGACAAAGCTTTTCTGGAAATATGGATATAACAAGGGGAATAGAGATTATTATATATAAATATACCGTTTGAGGAAGATAAAATATGAAATCACTTGTAATTGCGGAGAAGCCTTCCGTAGGCCGTGATATAGCCAAGGTTTTGGGCTGCAGCGGCAAAGGAGAGGGCTTTTTATTTAACGACAACTATATAGTAAGCTGGGCTTTCGGCCATTTGGTGGAGCTTTATGACCCTGAGGACTATGATGAGGACCTAAAAAGGTGGAAGAGGGAAACCCTTCCCATTATTCCCGAGGAAATTAAGCTTAAAGCCTCGAAGGACGGCAAAAAGCAGCTTAACCTCCTTAAAAAGCTTATGAACGACAAAGAGGTTGACCGTCTTATCTGCGCAACGGACGCAGGCCGTGAGGGAGAGCTTATTTTCAGATATATATATGTTTTTCTGAAATGCAAAAAGCCCTTTTCACGCCTTTGGATTTCAAGCATGACCGACAAGGCCATAAAGGACGGCTTTGACAGCCTTAAAGACGGCAGTGAATATGACAGGCTTTACGCCAGCGCAAAATGCCGAAGCGAGGCCGACTGGCTTGTGGGCATAAACGCTACAAGGGCCTTTACGCTTAAATATAATGTTCTTTTAAGTATAGGCCGGGTTCAGACGCCGACCCTTGCCATAATCTGCGAAAGACAGAAGGAGATAAACGCCTTTGTTCCCGATGATTATTTTGAGGTGACGGCGGATTTCGGCGAATATAAGGGTCTGTGGACGGATTTAAAGGAAAACAGCTCCAAAATCAAAACCGAGGAAGATGCAGCAAAAATAATTGCCGAAACAAAGGGCAAAGAGGGGGCTGTTAAAAGCATAAAGAAGGAAGAAAAACGTCAGGCGCCGCCCCTTCTTTATGACCTTACGGAGCTTCAGAGAGATGCCAACTCAAAATTCGGTTTTTCAGCCCAGAAAACTCTTTCAATAGCTCAGGAGCTTTATGAAAAAAGGAAAATGATAACATACCCCCGAACCGACAGCCGTTATCTGTCAGATGATATGATACCTAAAATCCACGCTGTTCTCAAGCTTTTGTCTTTTACAGAAGCCTATGGCGAATGGGCGGAGAGGGTGGTTAATCTGCCTAAGCTTCCTCTTTCTAAGAGGATTATAGACAATTCCAAAATAACAGACCACCATGCCATTATTCCCACTGACGGAAGGCTTCGCCCCGAGACCTTAAGCGAGGACGAATTTAAGGTTTTTGACCTTATAGCAAGGCGTTTTATGGCTGTTTTCTACCCTTATTATGTTTATGACACAACAACAATAATAACAGAGGTAAACTCCCATAGCTTTGTCACAAAGGGAACCACCGTAAGGGACCCGGGCTGGACTGCCCTTAACATTGCCGGAAAGAAGGAAAAGAAAGAAGAGCTTCTTCCCAACGTAACCGAGGGACAGCCCCAAACAGCCAAAAAGGTCACAAAAAAGAAAAAACAGACAAAGCCCCCTTCACCCTATACCGAAGCTTCTCTTCTTTCTGCTATGGAAAACGCAGGCAGGTTTGTTGAAGACGAAGCCTTAAAGGAACAGCTTAAGGAAAACGGTTTGGGAACCCCGGCCACAAGAGCCGGCATAATAGAGCGGCTTATTGCGGTTAAATACATAGTGAGAAAGGGAAAGAGTCTTGTTCCCACCGAAAAGGGCATGAAGCTTGTGGAGGTTTGCCCCAAAGAGCTTAAAAGCCCCGAAACAACAGGCCGCTGGGAAAAAGGCTTAAGATCCATATCAAAAGGCACTATGGAAACGGAAAAATTTATGGGCAGCATAAAGAGATATGTAAATTTTCTTGCAGCGAACCCCTTTAATACAAACACGGGGGTTGTTTTTGCTCCCGAGCCTTCAAAGGCGGCGAAAAAGGCCGGGCTTAAAACCTTCGGGGTCTGCCCCTTCTGCGGAGGACCCGTTCTTGAAAACACAAAGGCCTTTTACTGCGGAGGCTGGAAAAACGGCTGTAAGTTTACTGTGTGGAAAGACGAACTCAAGGGCTACGGCGGCGAGGTTAACGGTGAGCTTATAAAGAAACTTTTAAGTGAAGGCAGGGTTAAGGAGGTTTCTTTGACACTTCCCCAAACGGGAGAAAAATGCACTGCCGATATCATTATAAACAAGAATATAAAGGGGCTTTTGGAGCTTAAAAACCTTAAAAGAATATAAAATCGTTTTTTTGCACAAAAGTTTAATTTTTTAATAAAAATTAAATGGAAATGTGCTGTCATATATGGTAAAATAATAATACAATGAAGGAAATAAATTTTAAAGGAGTGATTATATA
>JAJQCI010000350.1:0-1195 GCA_021202835.1 Clostridiales bacterium
ATCTGTTGATTGATGAAGAATTTTATATTATAATAAACAGCGGAAGAGACATTTTAACCGAAAAAAGAGGAAAGGCTTATGAAAGATTTTTTCACCCATTATGTTGTAAAACGATGCAAAGTTTTTTTCTTTGCAGGCAATGAAAATATGGTGTGTAAAACACTCCCCACATTTCTCAGACATAAACACAATATCAGCTTAGAAGATTGTGACGGAGGAGTTTATAAATTAGTTAAAACAAAGGGAATTTATTTAGCTGAGCATTTTTGCGGCTGGGGTTCATATGTTTGGTTAAAATTTGACATAGTTAAGGAATATGAAGCCTTAAATAAAAAAACCGTTGCAGGCAATATTACTTTTAAAAGGGGAACCATTAACATTCTTATCGATAATAATGAATTTTGCTTAAAATCACACGGTCAGGGCTATTATTCTATTAAAAGAAATCAAAATCAGATAGCCTTAATCAAAACCGAAACCATAGTAGACTGTGGCCGAAATATATATCGTATTTGGTATGAGCCTGAATGCAAAAATTATTTTGCCCATTTGCTCCTGTGTATGTCAATGATGGATTATATGTTTCACACGGATAATAACACCATCTACAGCGGAGGAAGCAAAAAACGTACATGTTTTACAAATGATTCATTATATAGCGGCATAACCACCCAAAAACACACATATTTTAGAAAAACCTCCGCAGAAGAAATAAACTGGCGTCCCTCGGATTACAGCGAAGCACAGAGAAAAGAAGATGAAGAGTATTTTCGTAAAACGGAAAAAGACGAAGAAAGAGGGCGCCTGGAAGTAATCATATTTCTTATAGTTTGGTTTGTTTTTTTCAGCACAATATTTTATTTAAGCCGGCGGTAAATAAGAATATATATAATTGAATATGATTATTTACAATGCTCAGCATGCCTGAACTTAGCGGCACTCGCTTCGGGCGTGCCCCTGCAGTACCCCACCACTGCCGTGGTATGCAGGCTCTGCCAAAATACCACAAATATCGGCTGCGGCTGAATAAGCGAGTCAACATCCGGCGGCGGTCCCCCTCCCCTTAAACGGGGAGGCTTGTCGACTCCTGCAGCTTGTCGGCTTTCCTTTCGCTCTGCTGAGTATAATATAAAATCATTAAATTGAATTTTAGTTGATATTTAAGCTGTTTTGCTGTATAATAACAGTATGAAAG
>JAJQCI010000350.1:1205-4268 GCA_021202835.1 Clostridiales bacterium
GTATGAAAGAGAGGTGGTTTGGAAAGATGGAGTCAAATGAAACAGCCGGTTATGAGACAAAAAGAAATGTTAAAGACAGTGTGTTTACAAAGCTGTTCAGCGATAAAAAATATCTCTTGCAGCTATACCGTGCTCTACACCCTGAGGATACAGTCTCAACCGAGGATGATTTAAAAACAATCACACTTGAACCTATTTTTGTTAAGGATATTGCAAATGATTTGGGATTTTCCGTTAAAGATAAATTGTTTATTCTTGTGGAAGCCCAGTCTACTGTGTCCGTAAACATAATAATCCGCAGTTTTATGTACTTAGCCAGAACCTATCAGGAATATCTTGAAGAAACCAAACAAAACCTATACGGTTCAAAGCCTGTTAAGATTCCCAAACCGGAGCTGTATGTTATTTATTCCTGTGATGTAAAAACAGATAAGAATACAATAACATTGTCTGAAGAATTTTTCGGCGGTGAGAAAACTGCCATAGAAGTAAGTGTGAATGTAATTACCGAAAAAAACGGCAGCGGAATTATCGAGCAGTATATTATATTTACAAAAGTTCTGGATATGCAGAAAAAAATATACGGAAACACGGAAAAGGCTGTAAGAAAAGCTATACAAATCTGCAAGAACGAGAATATCCTAAGGGAATTTCTTGAAGAGCATGAAAAGGAGGTTTTCAGCATTATGATCAGTTTATATAGTCAGGAAAAAATATATGAAATGTTTGAACGTGAAGCTCAGGAGAGGGGTCGAGCAGAAGGCAGAGCGGAAGGCAGAGCGGAAGGCAAAGCGGAAGGCAGAGCAGAAGGCATAACGGAGGGTATAGCTGAAGGCAAAGAGGCTGTTGTTATAGAGATGATAAAAGACAACTTTGAACCTACCGCAATTCAAAGATTAACAAAGATATCTTTGGAAAGAATTAATGAAATCAAAGCATATCTTACAAACAAACCGCAATTATTAAATGATCAAACGTAAAACAGCAAAAAATGCGGCATCAACGGCTGCATTTTTTTGCTGACAGCTGCAAAGCCGAAGACGCAAATATTCCGGTGCTGATGTGAAAAATATGAAATGACGGAGGGCAGCATATCTTGAAGAGCACGAAAAGGAGGTTTTCAGCATTATGATCAGTTTATATAGTCAGAAAAAAATATATGAAATGTTTGAACGTGAAGCCCGGGAGAAGGGTCGAGCGGAAGGCAGAGCAGAAGGCAGAGCGGAAGGCATAACGGAGGGTATAGCTGAAGGCAAAGAGGCTGTTGTTATAGAGATGATAAAAGACAACTTTGAACCTGCCGCAATTCAAAGATTAACGAAGATATCTTTGGAAAGAATTAATGAAATCAAGGCATATCTTACAAACAAGCCCCAATTATTAAATGATTAACAATAAACCGGCATATCAAAAGTGTGGCATCAATCAGGCTGCACTTTTTAAGTATGACGAAAATGCCAATGTTATGTGGTGAAGGTCTGCTAAGGCGCCGCTGCCCATAAACTCCAAAGCGGCCGCCTTCGTTGCTAAAAAAGTTTTTCAAACGAAAGCGGCCGCAATTTTGACTCATTTGTCAGCACTGTTTTTGTTGCACAACTAATTGAATACTTATCCTTAAATAACCAAATAGTATTGCTGTCTGACATATTTGTGATGTAAGAGGAGATAAAAATCCCCTACACTTGATTTTTAAGAATTAATTCAGCTTACAACCTTAATAACAATATAGATTGCGAAAAGAACAACAGAAACCCACATGATAGGGTTGATGTCTTTGATTTTGCCTGTTAATATCTTGAGGATAACCCAGGCTATAACGCCGAACATAATGCCGTTTGCTATAGAATATGTAAGAGGCATTATAACGATGGCAAGAAAGGCAGCAACGGAATCTGCAACGTCACTGTCGAAGTCAATGTTTTTAACAGAGGTAAGCATAAGCAGACCGACGTAAACAATGGCGGGAGTTGTTGCAAATGTGGGAATTGCAAGGAAGATAGGCGCAAAGATGATTGAAATAAGGAAGAGAAAAGCCGTTGTGGCTGCAGTAAGGCCTGTCTTGCCTCCAGCGGCAACGCCTACGGTGGATTCTACGTAGCTTGTTACCGTTGAAGTACCTAAACATGCACCCACAACCGTACCAATGGCGTCGGAAAGAAGGGCGCCCCTTGCATTGGGAAGCTCGCCGTTTTCGTCAAGAAGGTCGGCTTTGCTTGCAACGCCTATAAGAGTACCTACCGTATCGAAAATATCGGTATAAAGGAAGGTAAGTGTTATAAAAGCAAAGCTGGCGAAATTGGAAACTATAAAGTTAAAATCAAAAGCAAAGAATGTGGGGGCGGAAACAGCTCCGAATGAAAGTGAAGGAATTAAAGATGTGCCTTCCGCAGGAACGTACCAGCCGCCCAGCTGAGCAAAAATGCCCAAAATCCAAGTTATGATAATACCTAAGAGAATAGCTCCGGGAACCTTGTAGTGCTGAAGAGCGGCTATGATCAAAAGACCGGCAAGAGAGAGAACAAAGGCCGCCGATCTGAAATCGCCCAGAGCAACAACAGTGGATTCATCGGCAACAACAACGCCTGAGCCTATTAAAGCCACTATTGTAACAAAAAGACCTATACCTGCGGTAATGCCGTATTTAAGGTTTGAAGGAATTTTATTTACTAGAGCTTCTCTGAATCTGAAGAAGGAGAGAATGATAAATATAATACCTTCTACTAAAATGGCTGTAAGAGCAACCTGATATGAATAACCCATACCTATACAAATTGTATAAGCAAAGAAAGCATTAAGCCCCATACCCGAAGCAAGTGCAACGGGATAGTTTGCTATAAATGCCATACAGAAGGTTGCAATAGCCGCCGAAATAGCCGTTGCGGTAAAAACACCGCCTGCATCCATGCCTGCGGCAGAGAGAATACTGGGGTTTACGGCCAAAATATAAGCCATAGCCAAAAAGGTAGTTATACCGGCAATAATCTCCGTTTTTACGTCAGTACCGTTTTCCTTAAGTTTAAATAATTTTTCCATAGTTTTCCTCCTTATAGGAAATATAAACAT
>JAJQCI010000350.1:4278-9715 GCA_021202835.1 Clostridiales bacterium
CAATTTGTAATTATAGCTAAAAAACAAATAAAATTTTGGTTAAATTGTCTTTTGACGGCTGAGTCCGAAAAGCTGTGAAAGGGTTGTAAAGGCTGAAAATTCACTTGACAACACTTAAAAAATAGACTACAATTAAAGAAACCGGTGAAACCGGACGGCATAACTTCGGAGCGTGAATATATTGAAAAAAGATAAGGTCAGCATATTTTTGTTTTTGGTTTTAATAGGAGGACTTTGCCTACTTTTATACCCTTCGGTCAGTGATTATTGGAATTCGTTTCACCAGTCAAGGGCGATTGCCTCATATGTAGAGGCTGTTGAAAATATGGACGGTGAAGAATATGAGAAGCTTTTGCAGGCGGCGAGAGACTACAATCAAAGGCTTTTTGAAAATCCCGGCCGGTGGCACCCTACAGATGAAGAGCTGGATGAATATTACAGCCTTATAGACATTACCGGGTCGGGGGTTATGGGATATATCAAGATTGACAAAATCAGTGTTCAGCTGCCTATTTATCACGGTGTTGACGACGCCGTTCTGCAGATTGCCATAGGGCATCTCCCCGGCACGTCTCTGCCCGTAGGGGGAGAAAACACCCATGCCGTTATGTCCGGCCACAGAGGGCTGCCCTCAGCCAAGCTTTTTACAAATTTGGACAAGCTTGAAGAAGGGGATATTTTCGTAATAAATATTTTAAACGAAACCTTTACATATGAGGTTGAAAAAATAAGCATAGTTTTGCCCGACGATGTTTCCGAGCTGGCTTTCAGGCCAGGGGCCGATCTCTGCTCACTTGTAACCTGTACGCCCTACGGCGTAAACACACACAGGCTTATTGTAACGGGCCACAGAACAGAAAATATCTCCGGCGGCAGTATTAATGTTTCGGCGGATGCTTTAAGATATGAGCCCATTTTGGTGGCGCCTGTTGTGGCTGTTCCCATTTTGATTGTTTTGTTTATAATAATGATGATAACGACAAGAAAGAAAAAATAATTCAGGACGGTGTTTTTATGAAAAAAATGTTTTTGGGAATTTTTGCGGCGGCGCTGAGCCTTGCTTTGTGTTTTGGGCTTTGTGTGTCGGCCTTTGCTGAGGGATCGGTTATAAGGTTCAGCTATGTTCAGGCCGGGGTTGTCTTCAGGCTTTATAAAATAGGTGACTTCGAAGACGGCAGGGGGTTTGCTCCTTCTGAGGAGTTCGGAAAATATTCCGTAAACTTCGAAAGCACAGACAGCGCCGCAACCCTCAGAGACTATATAGAAAGAGACAACATAAAGCCTGGACAGACTGCTGTTACCGACGGAGGAAAAACAGCATATTTCGAAGGGGTTGAAAGCGGATATTATCTTATTATAGGCGAAGATTTTTCCGATGGAAAATATATCTATGAGGCGCAGCCCGTTTTGCTTGCCGTATATGACAACGGCGAATATTATTTGGACGTAACCGGAAAATATGAGGTTATAACACTTTCCGAAGAGGATAACACAACCTCCGTTACGGCAATGAAAATTTGGAGCGGCGGCTCGGAAACCGCAGGCATAACAGCTCAGCTTTTGCGTGACGGCGAGGTTTATGACGAGGCTGAGCTTAACAGCGGAAACAGCTGGCGATATATGTGGAGCGGCCTAGCCTCCGGCTATGACTGGGCAGTTGTTGAAAAAAGCGTGCCGACTGGCTATACAGTCAGCGTAGAAAAGGACGGAGCTGTTTTTATAATAAATAATACAAAGGATTCAACAGACGAAAAAGAATCCGAAACAAAAACAAAAACCCACTCAGAGGGCGGAGGCGGAGGAGGAAGCACAATTTTAAATCCTCCCAAGGAAGCAGCAGAAGCCGAAACGGAAATCACCACTGAAACCGAGGGCGAAACCGTTACTGAAGCTTCTCCGGAGGAAACAACAAAAAATTATTCCGGAAACGAAGAGGATAAGGATATCCCCGAAGCTGAGGGCGAAAACGGTGAAGGCTCCGGCAGCGAGGGCTCACGGGATAAAGCTTCTGAAGGCTCATCTATAGGCGAAAGCACCTTAAGCAGTAATTTAACGGCAGGGCAGAGCTCGGCGGCCGACAGCTCTTCTGCAGTAATAAACTCTTCAGCTGAAAGCCGGACGGCGTCCGCAGGCTCGGCAGGCACTGCCGAAGCCGGAGAAGCTTCGGCCGCAAGACTTCCTCAGACAGGCCAGCTTTGGCTGCCTGTGCCTTTCCTTTGCTGCGGAGGAATTTTGTGTCTTATTTTGGGTATAGGCAGAAAGAGGCTGGGATAAATGAACAAAAAGGGAAATATTTTGATTACCCTCGGGGTTTTGATGATAGGGGCGGCTTTTTTGCTGACGGGCTATAATATTTTAGACGGCTTGAGAGCCGAAAAGGCAGCCGAAAGGGAAACGGTTATTCTTAAAGAAGGCTTGGAAGAAGCGGCGGAAACTGCGCCGGATAATTTTACGGCAGATGAAACGCCTATTTACGTTCGCTATCCCGAAATGGAGATGCCGTTTATTTCCTTTGACGGTGAAAATTATGTGGGAGTTTTGGAGATTCCCTCCCTTGGGCTTGAGCTGCCCGTTAAGGGAGACTATAGCCTTAAGGGGCTTAAGACTGCGCCCTGCCGCTTTAGCGGTTCGGTTTATCTTGATAATATGATTATATGCGGACACAACTATACGTCACATTTCGGCAACCTTAAAAATCTGACCCCGGGAGATCAGGTGAATTTTACAGACGGAGACGGAAATCCCTTCAGCTATATTGTTTCTGAAATTTTTCTCCTTGACGGAACCGACGTTTCGGCAATGGAAGAAAATGAAGCCGGGGAAGAGTGGGACATGACTCTTTTCACCTGTACGGTAAGCGGTCAGCAGAGGGTCACCGTAAGGCTTAACAGGCTTTGACCTTTTTGAAAGGAAAACAGATGGAAATTCGTGTTTTAAAATATTTTTTGACTGTAGCAAGAGAGGAAAGCATTAATAAAGCGGCGGAAATTCTCCACATTACCCAGCCAACCCTGAGCCGCCAGCTGAACAGGCTCGAAAGTGATTTGGGGGTTAAGCTTTTTGAAAGGGGCGCCAGAAGGATAAGGCTTACAAATGAGGGAATTCTGCTCAGAAGAAGGGCGGAGGAAATTGTTTCCCTTGCGGACAAAACAGAAAGAGAGCTTGGCGAACAGGACGGCTGTGTAGACGGAAGTATAACAATAGGCTGCGGAATTTTGTCTTCAAACAGGTTTTTGGCCGATATAATAAAGGGGTTTTCGGAGAAATATCCTCTTGTAAAATATGACATATTTACTGCCAACGCCGATTTGGTTAAAGAAAGAATGAACAGGGGCCTTGTTGACGTGGGGCTTATGCTTGAGCCTGTGGAGATGGACAGGTTTGAGTTCATAAGGCTTGATATTAAAGAAAAATGGGTTTTGCTTACGACGCCCGGCTCCGAACCGGCAGAACGGGAGTTTGTTACAGCCGAGGATTTATGCGAAATTCCGCTGATTTTTCCCGGCAGACAAAATATTCAAAATGAACTTATAAACTGGTTCGGCGACAGATACAGACGTTTAAATGTGATTTGTGAAAACAATTTTGCTTCCAGCTCCCTCGATATGGTTAAAAACGGCTTAGGGAACCTTGTGAGCCTTGACGGCGCTGTTCCTTTTTTGGATGAAAGGGAAATTAAGAAAATTCCTCTTAAACTGGAGCTTTGTTTTACAAGCGTTATTGCATGGAGACGACACCAGCCCTTCAGCCTTGCGGTTACGAAATTTATAGATTACGTTAAGGAAAGGCTTAATAAATAATGCCTTTTGGGCATAACTGAGCAATTTAATATAAGTATTTGATTTAGTTTAATACTTGATTTATAATATAAGTACGGTCGGAAGATGTTTCGGCAGTACTTTTTTTAGGAGCGTGATTTATGACAGATATTGAAGATATTAACAAATATTTAAACGGTATTGAGCTTGACAAAAGCAGGGGAGAGAATGAGATTAAAGTGCTGAGAAGGTACAGGGGCTGTCTGCTTGAGGATATTCATACACAGCAGCAATGCCTCGATCGTATAGATTATTTAATTTATGAAATAGAAAAGCATAAAGGAGACTTTTAATTATGGTAAAACAGACAGCAGGAAGAGATTCACTGGGAGAATTTGCGCCCAAATTCGCAGAGTTAAACGATGATGTTTTGTTTGGCCAGGTTTGGTCAAGAGAGGATAAGCTTTCGCTGAAGCTTCGTTCGGTTGTCACGGTTACAGCTCTTATAAGCAAGGGCATAACAGACAGCTCGTTAAGCTATCATCTTTCGGAAGCAAAGAAAAACGGCGTTACAAAAACAGAAATGGCTGAGCTTCTTACACATCTTGCCTTTTATGCAGGCTGGCCCAATGCGTGGGCGGCTTTCAGACAGGCCAAAGATGTTTATGCCGGCGCAGCAGAGGAAGAACACGGAGGTTTTTTCGGCCTTGGAGAGCCTAATGTTAATTTTGCAAAATATTTTGTGGGAAACAGCTATTTAAAGCCCTTAACCTCACCGGAAGCCGGTGTTTTCCTTGCTAACGTAACCTTTGAGCCCGCCTGCCGCAACAACTGGCACATTCACCACGCCAAAAGCGGCGGCGGCCAGATTCTTATCTGTGTTGACGGCAAAGGCTGGTATCAGGAGGAAGGCAAGGATGCAGTAAGCCTTGAACCGGGAACGGTTATAACAATTCCTCCGGAAGTAAAGCACTGGCATGGAGCACAGAAAGATTCATGGTTCAGTCATATTGCCGTAGAGGTTCCCGGAGAGGAATGCTCTAATGAATGGTGTGAACCGGTTGGCGACGAGGAGTATTATAAGCTTTAAAGCAGAGCCGGCAAAACAGCCGAACCGCCGCTGAATAATGAAGAAAAATGAAAATTGCGCTGTATATATTGACTTGAAGCCGACTTCAGCCTTTAAAATATATTTATAAAAAATAAAAAGGAGGAAGAATATGGCCGGATTAATTGCATTTTATTCTAGAGCCGCCGAAAATTATTTCGGAGGAGAATATCGCTATATAAATATAGGCAACACGGAAAAAGCTGCTGAAATGATTGCCGCTGAAACAGGGGCGGATATGTTTAAAATAGAACAAACAGAGTCTTATTCAGCGAATTATGAAAAATGTATTGAACAGGCAAAAAGGGACCTTTCGGAAGGGGCAAGGCCGAAGCTTGTTTCTCTTCCCAAAAATATAGACAAATATGACAAAATATATTTGGGATATCCAATTTATTGGAGAAATATGCCTATGGCAGTTTATACCTTTTTGGAGAGCTTCAGCTGGAAGGGCAAGACAATTCATCCCTTCTGTACTCACGAGGGCAGCGGCCTTTCCGGCACCGAGAGGGAAATTAAAAAGGTCTGTAACGGGGCAAGGGTAACAAAGGGCCTTGAAATTTTGGGAAGC
>JAJQCI010000128.1 GCA_021202835.1 Clostridiales bacterium
ATATAGCTGGACAGAATATATAAAAAATAGTATTATAGCTTGTGTAAAGAAACCACACGAATATATATACGGAGGAATTGACGGCTATGGATCAATGGAGAAATTTTATAAAGGGCAACTGGAGCAGAGAAATCGACGTCAGAGATTTCATACAGAGAAATTACACTCCCTATGAGGGCGGAGACGAATTTTTGGAAGCCCCCACCGAGAGAACATCAAAGCTTTGGAGCGAGGTTCTTGACCTTATGGACCGGGAAAGAAAGGCCGGCGGTGTTTTGGATATGGACACCAAAATCGTTTCCACAATAACCTCACACAAGGCCGGATATATAGACAAAGAAAACGAAACTATAGTGGGCCTTCAGACAGACAAGCCCTTAAAGAGAGCCTTTATGCCCGACGGAGGTATAAGAGTGGCCGTTAAGGCCTGTGAAGACCACGGCTATCAGGTTGACAAACAGCTTGTCAGCTTCTATAAAAAATATCGCAAAACCCACAATGACGGCGTTTTTGACGCATACACACCGGAAATGAGGGCCTGTCGCTCAAGCCACATTATAACAGGGCTTCCCGATGCCTACGGCAGAGGACGAATTATAGGCGACTACAGAAGAGTAGCCCTTTACGGTGTTGACAAGCTTATAGAAGACAAGGAAAGTTGGAAAAATCACTCCAGAGTTATAATGTATGCCGACGTTATAAGAAACAGAGAAGAGGTTTCCGAGCAGATTAAGGCCTTAAAGGAGCTTAAAGATCTGGGTCAAATTTACGGCTGTGACATTTCAAAGCCGGCCTCAAACGTAAAGGAGGCCATACAGTGGCTTTATTTCGGTTATCTTGCCGCAGTAAAGAGTCAAAACGGCGCTGCAATGAGTTTGGGCCGTACTTCTACCTTCCTTGATATATATGCCGAAAGAGACTTAAAAGAGGGAACCTTTACCGAAAAGGAAATTCAGGAATTTATTGACCATTTTATAATGAAGCTTAGAATGGTTAAATTCGCCAGAACAAAGGAATATGACGAGCTTTTCTCAGGCGACCCCACATGGGTTACGGAGTCTATAGGCGGTATGGGCATCGACGGCCGGCCACTTGTCACAAAGATGTCCTTCAGATATCTCCACACTCTGTCAAATTTGGGAACGGCCCCGGAGCCTAACCTGACGGTTCTTTGGTCAACAAGACTTCCCGAAAAATTCAAGCGCTTCTGCGCAAAGACTTCTATAGAGTCATCATCTATACAATATGAAAACGACGACCTTATGAGAGTTATTCACGGCGATGACTACGCTATTGCCTGCTGTGTTTCCTCTATGAGAGTGGGCAAGGAGATGCAGTTTTTCGGGGCAAGGGCAAACCTTGCAAAGTGTCTCCTTTATGCCATAATCGGCGGCGTAGACGAATTGACGGGAAAACAAGTCGGCCCCAAGACGATACCCGTCACAAGCGAATATCTTGATTTTGACGAGGTTTATGAAAAATATAAGGAAATGGCCAAGTGGCTGGCAAGAGTTTATGTAAACGCACTTAACATAATTCACTATATGCATGACAAATACTGCTATGAAAGCCTTCAGATGGCTCTTCACGACACAAGCGTCAAGAGATGGTTCGCAACAGGTATAGCCGGCCTTTCGGTTCTTGTTGACTCCTTATCGGCTATTAAATATGCAAGGGTTAAGGCCGTAAGAAACGAAAATGGAATAACAACAGACTTTATCGTTGAGGGAGATTTCCCCAAATTCGGAAACGATGACGACAGAGTTGACGACCTGGCTTATGAGCTTGTTCATGAATTTGCACGCTATGTAAAGGGCAATACTACCTATAGAGAATCCGTTGCCACAACGTCTCTTCTTACGATTACGTCAAATGTTGTTTACGGAAAGGCCACAGGCGCAACCCCCGACGGAAGAAAGGCAGGAACGCCTTTCGCCCCGGGAGCAAACCCCATGCACGGCAGAGATTCTCACGGCGCAGTCGCTTCATTAAGTTCTGTTTCAAAACTGCCCTTTGACGCAGCACAGGACGGCATAAGCAACACATTCTCCATTATACCCGATGCACTGGGCAAGGATAAGGTCTCAATGAACGACATAGTTATCGACTTAAATGACGACTGCTTATGCTGTGAACCCAATATAGAAATACCCGAAGAATAAACTCCCCTCGCTTAAGCCTCTCCTTTTAAGGAGAGGGGGCAGCCTGTAGGGGGAGAGGTGCTTCAGGTCTGTACGCCCGAACTTAACCGGACAAACTATAATTTTAGGAGGAATATAAATGAAAGCTACAGAACAGCAAATAGACAATCTTGTGGGACTTCTTGACGGATATGCCGAAAAAGGCGGCCACCACTTAAACGTAAATGTATTTTCAAGGGAAACTCTTCTTGATGCACAGGCTCACCCCGAAAAATATCCCCAGCTTACAATAAGGGTTTCGGGATACGCCGTAAATTTCAACAAGCTTACAAAGGTACAGCAGGATGAGGTTATCTCCAGAACCTTCCATGAAAAATTCTGAGGCCCTTAAGGGGCGTATTCACTCGGTTGAAAGCTTCGGCACGGTAGACGGCCCGGGCATAAGGTTTGTTGTGTTTTTTCAGGGCTGCCCCATGAGGTGTAAATTCTGTCACAACCCTGACACATGGAACCCTAAAGCCGGAGAGGAGAAAACTGCCGGCGAGCTTTTAGCCGAATATGACAGGAATAAGGAGTTTTATAAAAACGGCGGCTTAACTGCCACAGGAGGGGAACCTCTTCTTCAGCTTGAATTCTTAACGGAGCTTTTTACAAAAGCTAAAGAAAAGGGTATAAACACCTGCCTCGACACTTCCGGGGCCTGCTATTCGGAGGAGAAAAAGGCCGAATATAAAAGGCTTTTCGGTGTTACCGATATTGTCCTTCTGGATATAAAACACAGCGATGAAGAGGAACACATAAAGCTTACCGGAATGAGCGGAAAAAACAATCTTATGTTTTTAAAGGCTATGGAGGAAAGCAATGTTCCCTTTATATTGAGACACGTTATTGTTCCCGGAATAACCTTTAACAAAAAGAACCTCTACAATTTGGGTTTGATTGCGGGAAAATTCAAAAACCTTAAGGGAATAGATGTTCTGCCCTATCACGACATGGGGATTAAAAAATATGAGGCTTTGGGGCTTGACTATCCCCTTAAGGGGGTTAAGCCCCTTACGAAGGCTGACGCCCAAGGGGCAAGAGCCGTTATTCTTTCGGGAGTAAGGGCGGCAGTGAACGCCGAAAAACAAGAATAACAAACAGTAAAAAACAGCGGCCTGCCAAACGGTTTGCCGCTGTTTTTTTAACCTTCGGTTATGTAAAATCTTCGATTACATATTTCAGATCCACAGGAGTTACTTTATTTTTTATAAGAAGGCCGTAGAGCTTTACAGCCTCCGCCAAACCGCCGGAAATTCTTTCCTCAGCTTTTCCGACGGGCTTTCCTTTTTCATATAATTCTGCGATAAAGCCGTAAACCGCTTCTCCGCTTTCTCCGGCTGTTTCAAACCCGTATTTTACTTCATAATCGGTAAAATCAATACTCACTGTTTCACTGCATAAAATATTCATTTTTAATGTTCCTTTCCGCATAAAATGCAAAATTAATCTTTTTCCTTTCAGACTGTTAGGAGCCGGTTAAACTCTTAACCGCCCCTTTGCTCTTTCCTCCTTTCGTATTCGATTATACCATAAAGCCCGGGAAAAAATGCATATAATCGGTTAAAAAATAACTTTTAGTTTCGACAAACGAGATACTGAAAGTATAATTTTTTACTGCCTTATATATTTTCCGTAGCTTTTAATGTGACGGTTTTTTTATAAGCAGGTCTGAAAACAGTGATTTATACAATAAAAAAAGCCGCCGTAAAAAAGCAGCCTTTTTGTGTATATGATTTATATCAGTTTAGATATACAAGAAGCATATTTATATCCGCTGGGGAAACCCCTGAAATTCGGCTTGCGTGGCCTATGTTTACCGGGCGGATAAGCTCCAGCTTCTGCCTTGCCTCTATACGGAGCGAGGGCACCCTTGAATAATCTATGTCTTCGGGTATTCTTCTTCCCTCAAGCTTTTTGAACCTCTCTACCTGTTCGATTTGGCGGTTTATATAGTCTTCATATTTTATCTGAATGTTTACCTGCTCCCTTACGTTCTCGGGAAGGTCGGGTCTTTCGGGGTCTATGTCTTTAAGCGCTTCATAACAGGCTTCGGGCCTTTTAATAAGCTCGGTAAGCTTTGCCCCTGTTTTAAGGGTTCTCGTTCCCAAAGACTCCAAAAGACTGTTGACCTCGGGTTTGGGACCTATGTTTATTTTTCTGACCCTTTCGATTTCCTTTTCTATGAGCTCTCTTTTTTTCTTAAATTCCTCATAGCGTTTTTCGCTAATAAGCCCGAAGGAATAGCCGTAGTCGCTCAGGCGCAGGTCTGCGTTGTCCTGTCTTAAAAGAAGCCTGTATTCGGCACGGCTGGTCATCATTCTGTAGGGCTCTTTGCTTGTTTTCGTTACGACATCATCGATAAGAACGCCTATATAGGCTTCGGAGCGGTCAAGAATGAAGGGTTCCTCCCCTCTGACATATTTAACGGCGTTTATGCCTGCGGCGATGCCCTGGGCCGCCGCCTCCTCATAGCCCGAGGTTCCGTTAAACTGGCCGGCGGAGAAAAGCCCCTTTACCGCTTTAAGCTCCAAATTCAGTTTAAGCTGGTTTGCTTCGAGACAGTCATATTCTATGGCATAGGCGTTTCTCATTATGCTTACGTTTTCCATACCTGCTACGGTTCTGTACATCTTAAGCTGAACGTCGGCAGGCAGAGAGGAAGACATGCCCTGAACATACATTTCGTTTGTGTCCTCTCCTTCGGGCTCTATAAAAAGCTGGTGTCTTTCCTTATCGGCAAAGCGCACAACCTTGTCTTCTATAGACGGGCAGTATCTGGGCCCCGTTCCCTTTATAACGCCGCCGTAAAGAGGAGAACGGTCTAAATTTTCCTTTATTATTTCATGGGTTCGGCCGTTTGTATATGTTAAATAACAGGGAATCTGTTCTCTGTAAATATCCTCCGCCTTGTTTTCGAAAGAAAAGGGGGTTATTTTTTCGTCACCAAGCTGAATTTTCATCTTTGAAAAATCAATTGTTCTCTTGTCAACTCTTGCCGGTGTTCCTGTCTTAAATCTTTGAAGCCTTATGCCAAGACTTTCCAGAGACCTGCTTAAATTTACGGAGTTCCTCATACCGTTGGGGCCGCTTTCTATTATTGTGTTTCCGTAAAGACAACGGGCCTTGAGATAGGTCCCGGTGCACAAAACCGCCGCCCTGCACTCATATACGTTTCCGCTTTCTATTTTGACACCGCAGACCTTTTTTTCATCATCGGCAAGAATTTCCACAACCTCACCCTGTTTTATTTGAAGATTTTCGGTGTTCTCCATAGTTCTTTTCATTTCCGTATGGTATTTGTTTTTGTCTGCCTGCGCACGCAGAGAATAAACCGCAGGCCCCTTTCCCGTATTCAGCATACGGTTCTGCAAATATGTTTTATCTATGTTTTTTCCCATTTCGCCCCCGAGGGCGTCGATTTCCCTGACAAGGTGGCCCTTTGAGGTTCCCCCTATTGAAGGGTTGCAGGGCATCATAGCTATGCTGTCGAGATTAAGGGCAAATATTATTGTTTTAAGCCCCATTCTCGCCGAAGCCAGCGCCGCTTCACAGCCGGCATGGCCAGCCCCTATTATACATACATCAGCCTTGTCGGCCACAAAATAATTATCCATTCTTATACACCTCTGTTCTTAAAATCATTTTCCCAAACAAAACTGAGAGAATATTTTGTCTATAACGTCCTCCTCAAGGCTCTCCCCTGTTATTTCTCCCAAAGCGGAATAGGCCTCGTTTAAGTCCATTGAAAGAAAATCCTCCGGGAAGCCTCCGTCAACTGTCTCAATTACGTTCATAAGGGCTTTTTCGGCTTTTCTTAAGGACTCAAGATTTCTCTCGCCTGTAATGCAGGCGCTGTCGTTTATATCTATTTCTCCAAGCATAAACAGCGCCTTAAGCCTTTCGAAAATAAGGTCTACTCCCATGTCTTCCTTTACGGAAACGGTTATTATATTTTCTCTTTCGGCGTAGGGCAGAAGAGTTTCCTCCGTTGTAATCTGTTTTAAGTCGCTTTTGTTTATAATTATGATTGCTTTTTTGCCCTTTATGAATTCCAGAAGCCTTATATCCTCCTCTGAGAGCCCTCTGCTTCCGTCGGTCATCATAAAAATAATGTCGGCTTCCTCCGCATATTTAAAGGACTTGTCTACGCCTATTTTTTCTATTTTGTCTCCTGTCTGTCTTATGCCTGCCGTGTCGGTTATATTTACCGGGATTCCCTTTATATTAACCGTCTCCGAAAGGGCGTCTCTTGTCGTTCCGGGAATGTCGGTGACTATTGCCCTTTCCTCGTCCAAAATATAGTTTAAAAATGAACTTTTTCCCACGTTGGGCTTTCCCAAAATAACGGCGTTTATGCCGGCGGTATAAATTTTGCCGCAGGCGGCTCCTTCTATAAGCCCCCTGACCTCTTTAAGGGCTTTAACAGCCACATCCTTTGTTGAATTCATAGTGACGATTTCTTCGTCGTGTTCGGGATATTCTATAGCCGCTTCTATAGCCGCTTCGGCTGAGATTATTTCTTCTCTTATTGCCCCAATTTTTTTCGAAAGCATTCCACCCAGCTTGTTTACCGCCGACTGTTTGGCTTTTTCAGTCTTTGAGGATATAATTTCCGCAACGGCCTCGGCCTGAAGAAGGTCAATTCTGCCGTTTAGAAATGCCCTTTTTGTAAATTCTCCCGGCTCCGCCAGCCTTGCGCCGCCTTTTAGGGCGGCTCTTAAAACAGAGTTTACCGCCGTTATTCCTCCGTGGCAGTTTATCTCCGCTACGTCCTCTCTCGTGTAGGTTCTGGGCGCCTTCATAAGGCTTACAAGAACCTCGTCTATAACCTTTCCTTCGGAAACAATATTTCCGTAGGTTATTGTGTGGCTTTTTATATCCCTTACCTTTTTAGCTCCCTTAGGAACAAAAATTTTTTCAAGAACTCCCACGGCGTTTTCACCGCTTATTCTTACAATGCCTATTCCACCGCTGCCTGCCGGAGTTGAAACTGCGGCTATTGTGTCATATAAACCTATATTCATAAATCATCTTCCTTTTTATCTGTCTCGGCGGTTTGAACTTCTTCGTCTGCTTCGGTTATTTCATCGGGTTTGAACGTTTCGTCCTCTTCAGCCGGTTCGTTCTCTTCTGCCTTTGGCTTTATAAGCTCATTTAAAATAAACCTCTGCCCCTTTGGCGTAAAGTATATATTCCTGTATCTTATGCCGTCTTTAGAAAATCTTTCAACCATAATAACGCCGAATTTCTCCGACTCCGGTGTTATGTCTCTGAAAAGCCTGCCGTCTTCGTCTCTGCCGGTATATACGGCTTCATTTTCGGTTAAAATATCGTAAACCCTTTCCCTTACGGCTTTAATGTTGGGATTTACACCCAGCCTTTCAAAAACATTCTTCAAAAAAACCTGCAGGGAGGCCGGCTCCTCGGAAACGGCTGTATTTTCAATATTTTCTCTTAAAATATTGTAAAAATCTTCATCATCGGCCTCGGAGCCGGCGGAGTCTGCCTCTGTGGGGTTTCCGCTTATAAAGCTTCTTATTGCTTCCGTAAAGCTTTCGCCGTATTTTCTGAGCTTCTCCTGACCCACACCCGACACTGCCAAAAATTCATCATCATTTTGGGGCAGCTTCTTACACATATCATCAAGGCTTTTATCGGAAAAAATAACATATGGCGGTACTCCTGCCCTGTCGGCAAGCCTTTTTCTGAGGACCCTGAGCTCGTCGAAAAGCCTGCTTTCGAAAGTGTTTTCGGCTTCTTCCGCCGGTGCACCTTCCTCTTCATAAATGGGCAGGCTTTCGATTTCCCTGGCTTTCTTTGCCATATATTCGCTGTTGCCGATTTTTTCTTTTTTATTTTCTTTTTCTTCGGATTTTTTAGGTTTTGCCTTTTTGGGGGCGGCTGAAACGCTTTCGGTGATACGCTCGGTTTTAACGACAACCTTTCTTTCTCCCCTTAAAACCTCTCTGCCTAAATCCGTAAGCTTAACAACGGGATATTCTCCCTCTGTTTTTATAACCTCGTTTTCAATAAGGAGATTTAAAAGGTCGTTTAATTCCGCCATAATCATTTCACTCATAGCGCCGAAGCTTTCCTTTTCCGAAGCCGAAACCTTTTTCGCCTTGGCGCTTTTTGACCCCTTAAGCGTATCTCTTATTATTGTAAGACCGTAGCGCTCTCTGTATTCGTCAACACATTTTACAACAGTCTCCGCCTCAGCAGTAATATCCTTCTGAATGAAATCCGTTTTACAATAGGAGCAGTTTCCGCAGTCGTCCTTCAAGGCTTCACCGAAATAATTAAGTATATACCGCCTTAAACAGCCTGTGCTTCGGCAGTAGCCCTCCATAGTGTTAAGCCTGTCATATTCTCTTTTTTTTAGAATATATCTTGTTTCGGGATCTGTTTCGGAAACATTTTCGGACTTTTCTATGAGAAATTTGTTTATGACAATATCCTGAGGGCTGAAAAGCAGAATACAGTCGGAAGGTTCGCCGTCTCTTCCGGCCCGGCCGGCCTCCTGATAATAGCTTTCTATATCCTTGGGCATATTATAATGAACAACATAGCGCACATCGGATTTATCTATGCCCATACCAAAGGCATTTGTGGCTACAATTACATTTTTTCTGTCATATATGAAATCGTCCTGATTTTCACGTCTTTCTCTGTCCGTCATACCGGCGTGATATTTTGCGGCGTTTATGCCCATGGCCGTCAGCTCGTCGTAAAGCTTGTCAACCGTCTTCCTAGTAAGGCAGTAAACAATGCCGTTGTTTCCTCTCTGTTCGTTTATTATTTTAATAAGCTCGCCGAATTTGTCTTTGGGCTTTCTCACTCCGAAATAGAGATTTTCCCTGTTATAGCCCGTGCTTACTTTTAAAGGAGTTTCAAGGTCAAGATAGGTTATGATATCCTTTTTTACCGCTGTTGTGGCCGTAGCGGTAAAAGCCGCCACAACAGGCCGCCTGTTAAGCTTTTTAACAAATTCCGCTATTTTCAGATAGCTGGGCCTGAAGTCCTGGCCCCATTGTGAAACACAGTGGGCCTCGTCAACGGTAACAAGGGTTATATCCGCCTGCAGGGCAAAGCTTATAAACTCAAAGCTTTCAAGTCTTTCGGGAGCCACATATATTATTTTATAGGCTCCTGCGGCCGCTCTGTAAAGTGCCTTTGAAAACTGGCCGGGGGTTAGGGAGCTGTTTAAATAAGCCGCCGGAATTCCGGCCTGAATAAGAGCTGTTACCTGATCACGCATAAGTGAAATAAGAGGGGATATAACAAGAGTTATACCCTCTGTCATAACAGCCGGAAGCTGATAACAGACAGACTTCCCCGAGCCCGTGGGCATAATTCCCAAAACGTCACGGCCTTCCATAATTGCGTCTATAATTTCCTCCTGACCCTTTCTGAAAGAGGTGTGACCGAAATAATCTTTCAGAGCCTTAAGCTTTTCCATAAATTTAACCCCTTTGTCTAAAAATCTCTATAATTATAACACCAAGTAGTTTATTTAATCA
>JAJQCI010000249.1 GCA_021202835.1 Clostridiales bacterium
TTTATCGGCCGTTTTCAGGCTTAAAGATGAATTCGGAATTTCCGTTATAATGATCACACACTTTATAGATGAAGCCGCCCTTTGTGACAAAATTTATGTTATGAATGAAGGTAAAATCGAAGCGGAAGGAAAGCCGGCCGAGGTTTTGACGAAGGGTGAGCTTTTGGAGAAATGCGGCCTTGAATCTCCCTTTTATGTGGGGCTTGGTGAAAGGCTGGGGCTTGGGGGCAGGCTTTGGAGATGTTCCGAATTTGCCGGGGAGGTTATAAAAAAATACGGCAAAGGAAAAATTGAGGGAAGAAAAGGGGAAAGCAGGGGAGAAAAAAATATTATACTTGAGACGGAAAATATTTTTTACAAATATGACAAAGAGCCTGTTTTAAAGGGAATTTCATTTAAAGTGAGAGAGGGCTCATTTACGGCCGTTATAGGCCACACAGGCTCGGGAAAAAGCACCCTTCTCAGAACCTTAAACGGAATCTACAAGCCATACGCAGGCAAAATTTTGTTTAAGGGCAGGGATATTTCAGAATATAAAGACATCAGATTTAAAATAGGCATTGTTTTCCAAAATCCCGACTATCAGCTTTTCGAAGAAACTGTTTTGAAGGACGTTATGTTCGGGGCGCTGAATATGGGCTTTTCGGAAGAGGCCGCCAAAGAAAAGGCCTATAAGGCTCTTTCCGCTGTGGGCTTTCCTCTTGAAAAGGCTGAAAAATCCCCCTTTGAGCTTTCGGGGGGAGAGAAAAAAAGAGTCAGCATAGCCGGTATTCTCATTATGGAGCCGGAGGTTCTTGTTTTGGATGAACCTGCCGCAGGCCTTGACCCGGCAGGGCACAGAGAGATTTTAAAAAGTGTTAAGAAAATTCAGTCAGGCGGCATAACCGTTGTTATGGTAACCCACAGTATGGAGGACGCCGCCGCACTTTCGGATTATACAGTTGTTTTAAATGAAGGCAGGGTTTTTGCCGAAGGTCTGCCGGAGGAAATTTTTAAGGACGAAGATGGGCTTCGTGGCGTCGGGCTGGGAGTGCCTGAGATTTACAGGTTTAAAAAGGCTTTGGCCGAAAGGGGGCTTTTTCTTCCGGAGGACTGTTTCAGCGCTGAAGAGGCGGCTGAGGTTATAATGAAAAAAAGAACAGGGAATTAAATTTATGAATATGAATAAAAACGTTAAAACTGTATTCGGCAGCATTTTAATATTGTCGGCGGCTGTGTTTATATGGAATTTTCCCTTTAAAGAGGATAAGTATTTTTATATTTATACAGAAGAGGAAAGCAAGGACGCAGTGGGTTCCGCAATATCTCAAAACAATAATATTAATGATATTTTGGATTTTGATGTTAAAGATGTTTTGCTTGATGTGCCGGTTGATGTGCTTGAAGAATATTACGGTGATTATAAAATAATCGACAATGTAAACACAAACAGATACAGAAATATATCAAAATCCTATACAGCCGAGGATATCCACAAAAACTTTTCCATACACTCAGACGGTGTTGTTATAGACGGATTTAAGCTTGAAGAGCCTGTTATAAATATAGGACGTGCGAATGAACATTATTTTTCCGACACACCCGGACTTCCGAAGGAACTTGGCTTTTCAAATGAAAGCCCTGTGTGGTTTTCCGTAAAGGACAGGCCAGGTGATGACATATATATTTCCTGCTGTACAGACGGTGAAATATATTATTATGTATACGGCGGAAACTTTCTTATAATGGAAAAGGCGGCTTAAGCTTTCTTATAAAATTTATTGAGGGAATTGTTATGTATATTACGTTAGGGCAGTATTATCCGGCAAGGTCGTGGCTTCACTCCATTGACCCCCGGGCTAAAACAATATTTTTATTTTTATATATAATAGGGCTTTTTATGAGCAGGTCTGTAGCCGGCTATGTCTTCTGCATTTTGGTTTTCGCCGCAGGGGTTCGGCTTTCAAAGGTGCCTTTTAAGCTTCTTTTAAAAGGGCTTAAGGGTGTTTTGTTTCTCATAATTTTTACGGTCTTGTTAAATGTCTTTTTTACATCTGACGGAACGATTTATTTCAAGGCAGGCTTTATCTGCATAACCGACAAGGGCCTTATCTCCGCCGCAAAAATTATGGTCAGGCTCTCTGTTCTCATAATGATGTCATCGATTTTGACACTAACAACAACCTACCTTGCCCTTGCGGACGCAATAGAAAGCTTTTTGACGCCGCTGAAAAGGTTCAGGGTTCCGGCTCACGACATAGCTATGATGATAACAATAGCTCTAAGGTTCGTTCCCACACTTTTTGACGAGCTTGAAAAAATAAAGCTGGCCCAGATGTCAAGAGGGGCAAGCTGTGACGAGGGGAACATTATTCAGAAGGCGAAAAGCATGATTCCTCTGCTGATTCCTCTTTTTGTTTCCTCCTTCAGAACCGCCGACAATCTGGCTATGGCTATGGAGGCAAGGTGTTACAGGGGAGACATTGGCAGGACGAAGTACAACAGGCTTAAATATAAAAAAGACGATTATATTCTTCTGGGGGCAGGGGTTCTGTTTGCGGCGGCGGCTGTTTTAATAAGAATATCGGGGGTTTAAGGAAAGTTATGAAAAAAATAATACGATTTGTCGTTAAACTGATTTTTGCCGCTTTTCTGCTTGCTTTGCTTTACAAGGCCGCTTTTAGCGAAAAAATAAAGGTCAGGGAGTATAATATTGCCTCCGAAAAGGCTGACGAAGATATAAAGCTGCTTCTTATAACTGATCTTCACTGCACTCTTTACGGAGAAAATCAATCGGAGCTTATTGAAAAAATCGATGAAATAAATCCACGGGCTATACTTTTGGGCGGAGATTTTTACGATGAATATCGAACTGACGAAAACAGTGATATGCTTCTTCAAAATATAGGAAGCAGGTATGAATGTTATTATGTTTCCGGCAATCACGAATATTGGTCATCTAAAAATGACACTGCCAAGGAAAAGGCGGAAAACTGCGGAATAACCGTTCTCGAGGGAGACAGCGACGATATCGGCGAAAATATAACGCTTTGGGGCATAGATGATTTTGACTGCGGTGAATATACGTCCGGTGAAAACTGGTATGACGAGCTTGAAGCCTGTGCTTCAGGGGCCGACCCGAACAAATTCAACATACTTCTTTCCCACAGGCCTGAGAGAACTGAGGATTATAAAAACAGCAGCTTTGACCTTGTTTTAAGCGGTCACGCCCACGGCGGCCAGTGGCGCCTTCCCTTCGTTTTAAACGGTGTATATGCGCCGAATCAGGGGCTTTTCCCCAAATACGCCGGGGGAGAATATGATTTGGATGGCTGCATCATGATTGTAAGCCGGGGCCTTGCACTGTCTGACACACCCAGAATTTTCAACCCTCCCGAGCTTGTTGTCATAAATATAGAAAAGCCCTAAGGAGTATAGAATATGAAAAGAATGCTTTTAAAAATTGCCTATGACGGAACGGCCTACTACGGCTGGCAAAGGCAAAACAATTTTATAACAGTTCAGCAAAGGCTTGAGGAGTCCCTTTCACGGCTTTTAGGGCAGGAAATTTCTGTCAGGGGCTCAAGCAGAACCGATACAGGGGTCCACGCCCTGGGGCAGGGGGCTGTTTTCAAGGCTGATTTTACAATACCCGAGGACAGATTTCCCTATGCCCTAAATTCATTTTTGCCGGAGGATATTGTCTGCCGTGGGGCACGGCTTGTGGATGAGGAATTTCACCCACAGTACAGCGTTGTAAAAAAGACCTACAAATACAGTATTTTAAACGACAGATACAGAAATCCCCTTTTAGATAGATACTGTGAGTTTGTGCCGAAAGAGCTGGATACAGACAAAATGTCACAGTGCTGTAAATATTTTTTGGGTGAACACGACTTTAAGGCCTTCTGCGCTTCAGGTTCTACGGCAAAAACCACAAACAGGACAATTTATGACTTGACTGTAGAGAAAAATCAAAATATAATAGATATTGAGGTAACGGGAAACGGCTTTCTGTATAATATGGTCAGAATAATAGCCGGAACCCTTGTTGATGTGGGCTTAGGCAAAATCCCCGTTTCAGATGTGGAGAAAATTATTGCCTGGGGAGACAGAACGAAGGCGGGAAAGACCCTTCCGCCCCGGGGGCTTGCTCTTATGAATATAGTTTATGATTTTATGCAAAAAAAAGGATAAATTTATGGAAAACAACACCGATAATAAACAGGAAAAAAAAAGACGCCGAATGGGAGACGCCGACAGAGCCAGAAAAAGGAGGCTTGAGAGGGTGGCCGCAAAGCCGGAAAAGCCCGAAAAGCCAAAAAAATCCGCCGCCCATCATATTAAGCTGGGCTGTTCGGTTCTGTTTTTGATTGTTTTTATTGTTATTGCTGTTATATGCATAAGAACCTACACACTTTTTTCTCACGCCAGAGACGGTATTTTGAATACTGATGCTCAAAAGGGCAGGGAGGAAATCACTGCCACTGTTGAAATTCCGGAAGGGGCAAGCCTTAAGGTGATTTCAGAAACACTTTACGAAGCCGGCATAATTGAGTCGCCTTTGTTTTTCAGGTGGAAATGCAGCGTTGAAGATGTAAGCTATAGCTTTAACTACGGCACTTTTACCGTATCAAACTATATGACATTTGACGAGCTTGCGGAATGTCTTTCGGCCTCTCCGGATTCGGGAGATTATTACAGATTAACGGTAATAGAGGGCGACAGCATTTTTGACATAGCCGAAAATGTGGCAAGCTTCGGAATCTGTACGGAAGAGGAATTTTACGAGGTCTGCGACAGCGGTGAATTTGACTATGACTTTATAGAGGATATTCCCGAAAGAGAAAACCGACTTGAGGGCTATCTCTTCCCCGATACATATTTTGTGGGTTATGACATGGGGGCTTGGGATGTTGTAAATATGATGCTTTCAAACTTTAACACAAAGGTTTATGAGGGTATTTATAAATCGGCAATTACGGAATATTCTCTCGATGATATTGTTATAATAGCTTCCATAATAGAAAAGGAAATAAAATATGACGCCGAAAGAAGTACGGCGGCTTCGGTAATTTATAACCGCCTTGATTCGGGAATGAAGCTTCAGATGGATGCCACTGTTTTGTATGCCGCACAGGAGCACAAGAGCAGGGTTTATGAAGCCGATACACAGATTGAGTCTGAATATAACACATATTATGTGGACGGTCTGCCGGTCGGGCCTATAGGAAACGCAGGCTTAAGCTCCTTTGAGGGGGCTCTTTATCCCGACGACACAGACTATATTTATTATGTTCTCCAGAACAGCGAAACAGGCCAGCATTATTTTACTTCCGACTACAACGATTTTTTAAGAGCTAAGGAAGAATATATTTCGGGGTTATGATATGATTGTTTGTGATGAAAAACTGACAGAATATATTTACAATATTTTGCCTATGAGAAAGGGCAGACTGGGGGAAATTCAGAAATACGGCTATGACGAGGGATATCCTATTATACCCAAGGACAGCGTTGCCCTTATGGCGGTTCTTCTGTCTCTCGTTCAGCCCAAAGAAATTTTGGAGCTGGGCACGGCCATAGGCTTTTCGGCCTGTTTTATGTCTGATTATCTCCAAAAGGGCGGAAAGGTAACCACCATTGACCGCTATCCCCTTATGATAGAGCAGGCCAAGGAAAACATTAAAAGCTTAGGCAAAACAGACTGCATAAGAATGATTGAGGGCGACATAAACGAGGTTGTGTCACAGCTTAAGGGTGAGTTTGATGTTATATTTATGGACGGCGGAAAGGGTCAGTATATTAAAATACTTCCCGACTGTTTAAGGCTTCTTAAAACAGGGGGGCTTTTAATAGCCGACGATGTTCTTTTAGGCGGAGATCTGGGAAAAGAAAGGCAGGCCTTAAAACGCCGTGACAGAACCACTTGGACAAGGCTTCGAAGCTTTGTCGAGGCCCTTTGTGAAAACGAAAATCTGGAAACGAGTATTTTGACCGTAGGCGGCGGAATGGCCGTCTGCAGAAAGCTGGGGAATTGATATGAAAAAACCTGAACTTCTTGCTCCTGCAGGAGATTTGGAAAAGTTAAAAATTGCCGTAAACTACGGTGCCGACGCTGTTTATATGGGCGGTGAGCACTACGGCCTTCGGGCAAAGGCAAAGAATTTTACCCCCGAAGAAATGGCGGAAGGGGTGGCCTATGCCCACGAAAGAGGCGCCAAGGTTTATATTACCGCCAACATATTCGCTCACAACGGAGACTTAACGGGAATGGCCGAATATTTTAAACAGCTTGAAGAAATGGGGGTTGACGGTGTTCTTGTGGCCGACCCGGGAGTTTTTTCAATAGTGAGAGAGGCGGCGCCCTCTCTTCCCGTTCACATAAGCACTCAGGCAAACAACACAAACTACAAAACAGCCGAATTTTGGAAAGCCCTGGGGGCAAGCCGAATTGTGGCGGCCAGAGAGCTTTCTTTAAATGAAATAAAGGGCATAACCTCGAAAACCGATATAGAGGTGGAAGCCTTCGTTCACGGGGCAATGTGCATATCCTATTCGGGAAGATGTCTCCTTTCGGCATATTTCACAGGCAGAGACGCCAACAAAGGCGCCTGCACCCATCCCTGCAGGTGGAAATATTATATAACCGAGGAAACCCGGCCGGGGGAGTATATGCCCATTAACGAGGACGACAGGGGAACATATATTTTCAATTCCAAGGATTTGTGTATGATTGAACACATTCCCGACCTTGTTGAAAGCGGAATTGTCAGCCTTAAAATAGAGGGAAGAATAAAAACAGCCTACTATGCCGCTGTTGTGGTTAAGGCCTACAGAGAGGCCATTGACGATTATTTTGCTGACAAAGCCCTTTACGAAAGCAAGAAGGAATATTATCTTGAAGAGCTTAAAAAGGCAAGCTACAGAGGCTTTACAACAGGCTTCTATTACGGAAAGCCGGACAAAGACAGCCAGATTTACACAAATTCAGTATATATTAAAAATTATGACTTTATAGGCATCGTAAAGGAATATGACCCCGAAAGCGGAGTATGTCTTATAGAGCAGAGAAATAAATTTTGTGTAGGTGACGAGGTTGAATTTTTACGTGCCGGGGCGGAAAATTTCAAGTTTAAAATAGAAGAAATTATCGATATGGAGGGAAACAGCCGGGAGTCTGCCCCTCATGCACAGGAGCTTCTTAAAATAAAAACAAACAAAGAGCTTCGGCCTATGGATATTATGAGAAAGGAAAGCACTAAATGATAAAAAAATTGAGGATGATGGGAAAGCTTGAAAAGGCAGTTACGGCGGTTGGGGCGGTTCTCTGCCTTTATGCTGTTTTTTACAGCTTAAGGAGTAATTTTAATATTGGAAATCTGCTTATTTTAGGGGCAGGGCTTGTTTTTCTGATTTGGCCCTTTGTTCCCGAAAACAGATTTTTTACAGTGATTAAAAGGCTTATTCTGATAGGCACTGCCTTTTATATTTTTATGGCAGGGTTTATATTTTTTCAAGGACAGTCAAACAAGGCAGATTTTACGGAGGACGCCGTTGTTGTTTTGGGCTGCGGCGTCAGGGGAACGAGAATAAGCCTTGACCTGAAACAAAGGCTTGACAAGGCTTATGAATATTACTGCCAAAACCCGAATTGTGTAATATGCGTTTCGGGAGGGCAGGGCCCCCAGGAGGATATTGCGGAAGGGGAGGCAATGAGACTTTATCTGGAAGGCTTAGGGGTTCCTGCCGAAAAAATAATAAAAGAAGACAAAGCTTCAAGCACTAAAGAAAACTTTGCCTTTTCAAAAATTTTGCTGGATGAATATTTTGCCGGCGACTACAGCATAGCATACATAACAAACGATTTCCACAGCTACAGGGCAGGGCTTTTTGCTGTGGACGCAGGCTTTTCGGAAATCAGCTCATACCCCTCGGCTTCTAATCTGATGACCTTTCTGCCCAACTATATGAGAGAGGTTCTGGCGGTTTTGTATAAATGGGTTTTTAAAGGCTGAGATATAAAACAACATTATACCTCAGTGTTTAAATTTTTTCAGTTTATTAAGCAGGCTTAATATATACGTTTTGTTAAATGTGTAAGAAAATACAGCGGCAATTAATATATTTATGATATTGGCTGCTGTATTTTTTGTGTATAACAGAGCAGACATTATCATCATAATTAAAGCACCGAAAGCCAGCTTTTTTAGATCATATTTAATGGGCTGAAATCTTCTGACATCAATCATTCTGTATATAAGCAAAAACAAATAACTGATTAATGTAGAAACTGAGCCTGCATAAATTCCTATCTTTTTTACAAGAAGCAGGTCAATAATCAAATTTAAAGCGGCCGCAAGTGATGTAGTAATTCCCACGCTTTTTGTTTTCATATGGGCAGTATAAATTCCGCCTATCATACTTGAAATAAAAGAACAGAATACCCCCATATATAAAATCGGCATCTGATAATAAGCTTTGCTGTAATTGCCTCTTATAAGCAAAAAGAAGAGAACAGGTGTAGCAGCTATAAGCCATCCGGTAACGCCTACAAGCAGTGATGTAATTTCACTTACCATTTTAGAATAATATTCTTTAGTATCTCCGTCATTAACTGTAAGAGCAGCGTTCTCCTGCCAAGCCAATGTAAATGTTGTCTGAAATGACAATATTAAATTCGGTATCTTATTTGCAACAGCATACACTGCATTTGCTTCTACACCTATGAAAGTAGTAATTACAAGCCTGTCGGACAACAGCAGCACCCACCCGGACAAATTATTGGGAACAATAGGCCAGGAATAATTTAATAATTCTTTTATTTTGGACAAAGACAGAAGCCTTATATCGAAATAATGCCATATTTTTTCTTTTATGCTTAAGAACGCTAAACTAAATATTGTGGAACCGGCCAGTGCAAATAATACACCGAACAAACCGGCTTTAAAAACCAACAGCTGCACAGCGGTCAGGAACAGCATAATGATAGAGTTTAAAATAGCGTCGAACGCAAAAATCAAATTGTCACCGAGTCCTCTGACGATTTGTCTTATGGCTGTAAGAAGGATATCTGAAATAAAGTATGCTGCAATAGCAAATTTTACATCCTCCTGATAGTTTTTCATAAGTATTAGTAAAACAGAAACAGCAGCCAGTGATATAACAGTTGTAAAGGAAAGAATATTGGTAATGATTTTTTTTGACTCATGTGCGTCTCCCCTTGATGTCATGAGAAACCTGAATGCAGCTGACTGTATTTGCAGTGTGGCCGCCGGGAGCAAAAGGACAACAAGGGTAACTATTAAATCATATGTTCCATATTCAGCTGTTGTAAGACATCCTGTTATAAGCGGAAGCGTAACAGTTGCAATCAGTTTAGACAAAAAAGCGCCAATTGATAAAATAATGGTATTTTTAGCAAGCTCTTTCTCTCTATTCATATATTTATATCACCTGTCTTTTAAAATTTAAATCACTGCCGGTTGAACACAAAATTAACAAACACGGAACGGGCTTGCTGTTTGCTGAATATAACAATATGTTGTCACTTATCTGACTTAAAAGGAAAACACTGAAGCATTTGTTCCTTCTTATACTGAACCAAATCAGGGCTGACCTTATAG
>JAJQCI010000009.1 GCA_021202835.1 Clostridiales bacterium
AATGTATACCCGTTATAAAAGTCGTAAAGAAGGAGTGTGAAAAAGTACTGGCTGATCTAAATGACGAAAATTTTTTGTTCAATCCGAGTGACAAATATGAAATTAGACCGGCATATTTGCTTGATCGCTATCATTGGTCGGTTGTCGATACCATGGTAATTGAGGAAATAGCTGCAGAAGAGGAAAAAATCCTGACAATAAACATAAAGTCTTTTTTAAACTTAAGAAAAATTATAAATTTAATTTTCGTGAAGCTCTTGAGGAAATAATAAAATCCGAAAATATAGGTGAGGACATAAGGAAGATTGCTAAATCATTGTTAGACCCGCCCATGATTTATCTTTTTGAAAATGAATATGAAGAATGCTTCTTTTGTGAATGCTTAAATTTAATGAAATATAAAGAAGTACAGTCACTGCAGGGATTTTTTGCAAAAAACGAATTGCAGATTCAGTTACATAAGCTTGCTTGCTTGATATTGGTACAGCTTGATTCGTACAAGATTGTGGAACAAACAACTTATTGCTTTGGGGAACTGTACAAATTAATGAATGAGTGTCTGACAGGAAATATGCCTGAGCTAACATGATTATAAAAAGTGTAAAATCAACTCTGACAAACTCCATATAAATCGGCAAACTTTTAAGGAGTTTTTCAGAGTTGGTTGGACTTCCTGCAAAAATCAAAAAATAGTTAATATTACATCTTGAAATTGCAGACAAAATAGGTTACAATGTTATCTATAAAGCAATGGGAGATGGTATTTTGATATTGAGGATTGCGGGGTACTGTCGAATTTCTGTTGATGAGGAAATGGACAGGGACAATACAAGTATAGAAAATCAGAAGGCTATAATTGAAGATTATGTCATAAACAATTTCTGTGGGGCGGAATTGACTTTTTACAGCGACAGAGACAGGTCGGGATATACTTTTGAGCAGAGAGAGGAATATCAGCGGCTCAGGAGAGGACTTCTTGACGGAACATACAAAATTCTTATTATTAAGGATTTCAGCCGTTTTTCAAGGCGAAACAGCAAGGGGCTTGTTGAGCTTGAGGATTTAAGAGATGCCGGAGTTAGGATTATTTCCATTGGCGACAGCATAGACTATCCTACCTACGATGACTGGACGGCTATACAGTTTCGGTTTCTTATAAATGAAATGCCTGTTACGGATACGAGCAAGAAGGTTAAAAATGTTATAAGAAGAAGGCAAAGCGACGGAAAGTGGATTTGCTCTGTGCCTTACGGTTATATAATTACGGACAGTAAGAAAATGCTGTTTGAGGTTGACGAGGCTGCCGCAGAGGTTGTCAGAACGGTATTTGACCTTTATAATAAGGGGTGGGGCTACAAGAAAATAGCCAACTACCTCACTGACAGCAAAATTCCTACACCGAGTATGTGTGAAAAGGCAAGGAAGGATGCCTTGGGAATCGAAAATAAAATAAAAGCAAGGACTGTTTGGAGCATTGTTACCGTACAGGGGATAATTGAAAATGACTTCTATATAGGAACACTCAGGCAGGCAAAGTACAAACGGAAAAAAATAAACGGCGCTGATGTTAAGAATGATGTCAGCGAGCATATTGTGTTTGAAAAAAATCACGAAGCGATAGTAGATGAGAAGGTGTTTGCAATGGCTCAGGAGCAGCTTAAAAAAAGAACAAGATCAAATTACAGAGGAATAAAGAAATACGATACCCATTATTCGGGCTTTCTTTTCTGCGGTGACTGCGGAAGTCCTATGTTTTCTATGAGCAGGGGAGATTTGGCACCTGCTTATGTCTGCGGAACGTACCACAAAAGAGGCTTGAAGGGCTGTACGTCACATCACACAAGAGTTGATATGCTGGACGGCCTTATTAAAAGCTATTTGAGAATTGTACGGGACAATTCTTTGGATATGCTTAAGGAGCTTGAAAAGTCTATTAAGGACGAACCGGATTATTTGAACAAGAATACAAATATTATAGACAAGCTTCAAGAAGAGCTTGACGGTGCAAAGCTTCAGCTTAAAAATTTATCTAAGCAGAAGCTGAGGGAGCTTACCAAAAGACCGGAGCACGGAGACAGTATAGAAGAGCTTTATGACGAAATGGAGAAAGAGCTTCTTGAAACCATAGAGGGAATTAAGAGCCAAATCTCTATGAACACAGACAGGAGAAACAACATAATCAACATTAACCGAAAGGCTAAGACGGTTATTGACATATTCAACAATATACTTGTTAAGGATAAGCTTGACAAAACGGATTTAAGCTATATAATTGAGAAGATAGTCATATATGAGGATCATATTGACATAAGACTTAAATCGGACATAGATACCCTTTTAAGACTTAATACGGAACGCAAGCCGGAGGAAAACAGCCCAAATTTTAATTTAGACATCGATAAGGAAAATTCGTCACAATATGTACTTACCCAGAAGACAAGAAATCAGAGGGCTAAGGTTATCGGTGTCAATGTTATCAGTGACGGTGACCCCCTGGAGATTTTTACTGACCGGGAAGGGGAGATTATTTTGAAGAAGTATTCGCCGATTGGGGAGTTGGGAAATTTTGCTAAGGAGTATGCCGAGAGTTTGGCGCAGAATGCCGGGCATATTACTTGTATTGTGGATAAGGACCACATTATTGCCGTTTCGGGAGGGCTCAAGAAGGAGCTTATGGAGAAGCCGATAAGCGGTGAGCTGGAAGAGGTTATAAACAGGAGAAACACATATTCGGCCCATAGGGAGGAGTCGGGGTTTGTGCCTATTTTGGAGGACGATTCCGAAGCCGAATATAAGTATGAGCTTATTACGCCCATTATTTGTGAGGGGGATGTTTTGGGAGCGGTTGTTATGCTTTCGGAGGACGACAAGCTGGGTGAGGTTGAAGGAAAGCTTGTTGAAACGGCGGCGGTGTTTTTGGGGAAACAGATGGAACAGTAAATACCGCAGGCAGGACTGTGTTTTGACGGCAGGACAAAGCGGCATGGCAGGTAAAGCAGAAGCCGGGTCAGTGCGGCAGCAGCGGCGGTTGTTTTTTTGAAAACCAGCAGGTGTAATAAATTAAAAAGGTTTAACCCTTCCGTCCTATATATTCAGGGCGGAAGATTTTTACATATGTAAAAGAAGAAAGCGCATTGTTTATATATCCCGAGTTTGCCGTTTGTAAGGCGTAAAAAAGCAGATACAGAGAATCTTTTTGCTCGAATATATCAGATTTTTTCCACAATTTTGAGATTATGTACCTTTTTTATGTGCCTATATGATATTTCCTGATTTTAAAAAAGTATATTGTAATATACATAATTTAAGGCTTTTTGGCAAAACTTATGTGCCTATTAAAATAAGGCTGTATAAGTTAAAAAAGCTCATTGTTTATATACTGCGAATTTTGAAATTCTATTCATAAAAACAGCAAAATAAGCGGTTAAGTAGCGAAATAATGAAAGAATATGAAAGGCGGAGGAGAAGTATTGACAATAAGACGGAAATATATTATAATTAGCTTGCTACGTATTTAAAGGGGGGTGTGAATTTGGAGGAGATTGATGCTGAGGTTTTGGATTCTTTGGAAACCAGGAAAAAAATATCTTTAATGATTAAAAATGTCCACTTGATGTATGAGAAAAATCTCAATAACAAAATGAGTGAGGACAATATGACGGTTTCACAGTCTATGATTTTGTTTTATCTTTACAAAAATTCCGGAGGTGTGCTTAATCCTGTGGATTTGGAGAGGCATTTCGGCCTTTCGAGGCCTACCATAACGGGGATTCTTAAGCGGCTTGAAGCAAAGGGGTTTATTTGCTCTTCCGAAAACCCGAAGGACAGAAGGTATAAACAGATTCGCCTAACCGACGACGGCCTTGGATGTTTAAGGACGGTTGAAGGGACGCTTAGGAAAATGAACGAGGCTCTTTGTTTCGGCTTTTCGGATGAAGAAACTGAGGTTATATGCGGATTTTTGTGCAGGATGATTGAAAATTTGAACGGGTGCCGTGAAACAAATTTATGAAAGTGAGGTTTAGAGATTAAATTATGTTAAAAACATTAATGGCGGAAATTAAAGAGTATAAAAAATATGCGATTCTTACGCCTGTGTTTGCGGCTTTAGAGGTCTTTATGGAAATTTTGATTCCTTTTTTGATGTCTAAGCTTGTTGATATGGGGGTAAGTGCCGAGGATTTCAGCAAGGTTGTCATAATAGGGGTTATAATGGTTGTTGTTGCCATTTTGAGTCTTACCGGCGGCGTTTTGTCGGGTCATTTTGCGGCGACGGCTTCAACGGGATTTGCAAAGAATTTGAGAAAGGCTATGTTTAACAATATTCAGCATTATTCCTTTTCAAATTTGGATAAATATTCCACTTCGGGGCTTATAACCAGACTTACCACAGACGTCACAAACGTTCAGAATGCATTTCAGATGATTATAAGAATTTGTGTGCGTGCGCCGCTGACGCTGATTTGTGCTTTTTCAATGACGGTTATAATTAAGCCCTCCATTTCCATTATTTATCTTGTTGCCATAATATTTTTGGGCTGTTTTCTTTATTTTATAATGACAAGAGCCCACGGTTATTTTAAACAGATGTTTAAAAGATATGACGACTTAAACGCCAGTACGCAGGAAAATATAAGCGGTATAAGAACAGTTAAGGCATATGTAAGAGAGGAGCATGAAACAAAGAAATTCAATATTGCTGCAGAAAACGTATACAATATGTCTGTTAAGGCGGAAAATCTTATTGTTTCAAATTTGCCCGTTATGCAGTTTGCTATTTATACCTGTATTCTTCTTATTTCATGGGTGGGGGCAAGAATGATTGTTTCCGATACGCTTACAACAGGTCAGCTTATGAGCCTTTTTACTTACACTATGAACATTCTTACAAGTCTTATGATGATTTCAATGGTGTTCACAATGGTGGCTATGTCAAGGGCCTCGGGAGAACGTATTGCCGAGGTTATTAACGAGCGGACAGACCTTGCGGCTCCTCTTGACAGCGTTAAAGAGGTTAAGGACGGAAGCATCGAATTTAAGAACGTAAGCTTCGCCTACAAGAGGGGCGGAACCAACTGCCTTACGAATGTAAATATAAGTATAAAATCAGGCGAAACAATAGGTATCATAGGCGGAACAGGCTCCTCTAAGTCAACCCTCGTTCAGCTTATCCCCAGACTTTATGACGCAACAGAAGGAGAGGTTATGGTAGGGGGCCTTAACGTTAAGAACTATGAGCTTGATTCTTTGAGAAGCAAGGTTGCCATGGTTCTCCAGAAAAACGTTCTTTTCTCGGGAACTGTTAAAGACAATCTCCGTTGGGGAAACAAGGACGCCACAGACGAAGAAATCAAGCGTGCCTGCGAATATGCACAGGCCGACGAGTTTGTTTCGGCTATGCCCGACGGCTATGATTCTTGGATAGAGCAGGGGGGCAGCAATGTTTCCGGCGGCCAGAAGCAGAGACTTTGTATCGCCAGAGCCATGCTTATGAAGCCCAAAATTCTTATTTTGGATGACTCAACCTCTGCGGTGGACACAAAGACTGACGCTATGATAAGAAAGGCCTTCAGAGAAGAAATTCCCGATACGACAAAGCTCATTATTGCCCAAAGAATTACCTCGGTTCAGGACGCCGACAGAATTCTCGTTCTTGACGGAGGAGAAGTAAACGGCTTCGGAACTCACGAGGAGCTTCTCAAGACGAATGACATTTACAGAGAGGTTTATGAGTCACAGCTGAAAGGGGAGGATGATGAGTAATGGCAGAAAATAATAAAAGAAAAGGGGCAAAGAACCCCGGCAAGATTTTTACAAGGCTTTTAAAATACATTTTTTCCGGCTATAAGGTACAGTGTATTCTTGTCGTTATTCTTATTTTGGTCAGCGCCCTTGCAAACGTAAACGGAACCATGTTCATGAAAAGCCTTATTGACAACTACATTTTGCCTATTTTAAACGGCGGAGAAAAGGACTTTTCGCCTCTTTTGGGAGCAATAGCCAAAACCGCAGCTTTCTATCTCTGCGGCGTTGCGGCTTCTTATTCCTATAACAGAATCGTTGTTGTAATTACTCAGGGGACAATAAAAAATTTAAGGCAGGAAATGTTTAAGCATATGGAAAGTCTGCCCATAAAATATTTTGACACCCATGTTCACGGCGACATAATGAGTATATATACAAATGACACAGATACATTAAGACAGCTTATAAGCCAGAGTATTCCCCAGATTATAAACGGGGCAATGACTATCATAAGCGTTGTCAGCTGTATGTTTGTTTTGAGTGTTCCTCTGGCCTGTTTAAATCTTGTTATGGCAGGAGTTATGGTTTTTGCCGCAAGGAAGCTTGCCGGAATAAGCGGAAAATATTTCGTTGTTCAGCAGAAAAAGCTGGGTGAGGTAAACGGCTATATAGAGGAGCTTATTGAAGGACAGAAGGTTGTTAAGGTTTTCTGTCACGAACAGGAAAGTATGAACGACTTTTCGAAAATTAACAACGAGCTTTTCGACGCAGCCTGCAATGCTAACCGCTTTGCAAATATTCTTATGCCCGTTCTTGCAAATATAGGAAATTTAAGCTATGTTTTTATAGCTATCTTCGGCTCTGTTTTGGCCATATCAGGCTTCGGCGGCTTCACCGTAGGTTCGCTGGCTTCTTTCCTTCAGTTAAACAGAAGCTTCAATATGCCTGTTTCGAATATGTCTCAGCAGGTTAACTCTGTTGTTATGGCGCTTGCCGGTGCAGAGAGAATTTTCGAGCTTTTGGATGAAGAGTCTGAGCCCGACGAAGGCGACGTTTCTCTTGTAAGGGCGAAGTTTAAGCCGGGAGGAGAAATCGAAGAAACTCCCATAAGAACAGGGGTTTGGGCTTGGAAATATAAGCATAAGAGCACGGGAGTTGTTGAATATAAGATTCTTCAGGGCGAAATGGTTCTTGATAAGGTTGACTTCGGCTATAACCCTGACAAAATCGTTCTTCACGACATAGAGGTTTATGCTAAGCCGGGTCAGAAGATTGCCTTTGTAGGGGCTACCGGCGCCGGAAAGACAACAATCACAAACCTTATAAACCGTTTTTATGACATTCAGGACGGCAAGATAAGATATGACGGAATAAATATAAACAAAATCAAAAAGAGTGAGCTTCGACGTTCTCTGGGTATGGTTTTGCAGGATACAAGCCTTTTCACGGGAACCGTTATGGAAAACATAAGGTACGGAAAGCTTGACGCCACCGACTCCGAGGTTATTGCGGCGGCTAAGCTGGCCGGGGCTCATGACTTTGTAAAGCGTCTGCCCGAAGGCTATGATACTATGCTTACCGGAAACGGCGCAAATCTTTCACAGGGACAAAGGCAGCTTCTTTCAATCGCAAGGGCGGCGGTGGCCAATCCTCCGGCTCTTATACTTGACGAGGCTACGTCTTCAATTGATACCAGAACGGAGAAAATCGTTCAGGACGGTATGGATTCACTTATGAAGGGCAGAACTGTTTTCGTAATCGCTCACAGACTTTCAACAATAAAAAATTCCGACGTAATCATGGTAATGGACCACGGCAGAATTATAGAAAGAGGAAATCACGACAAGCTTATAAAGGAAAAGGGTGTCTACTGGCAGCTCTATACCGGACAGCTTGAGCAAAGCTGATAAAAAAATTACCCCGACGGTTTTGAAAGCCGCCGGGGTTAATTTTTTTAATTATTCGAGTGTTTTGAAATAGCTGTTAAGCTGGTCTACTACGGGGTCAACGTCTATTCCGTGAACGAAGCAGGCTTCTTCAAGGCTTTCTGCCTGAGCAGAGGGGCAGCCTATGCAGTGCATACCGCTCATCATAAGAATGGGAATAGCGCCTCTGTCTATTTTTAAAACGTCAGCTATTATTGTTTCTTTTGTAACCTGAGCCATAATTAAAAATCTCCTTTATTATTTATTTGTCAAAAGTTCAAAACCGGGGTAATATTTGAAAATTGCCTTGCCTAAGATTTTATCTTTTTTGACGTATTTATTTACCCAGCGCCTTGAATCGGCGGAGTTGTTTCTGTTGTCTCCCAGCATGAAATAGCTGTCTTCGGGAACCTCGTAAACGGCGTCTTCCTCAACGAACATAGGCTCTAAAATAAATGAGTCGTCGAGAGGTTCTTCCGAGCCGTCAATATAAACCTTGCCGTCTTTTATTTCAACTGTTTCTCCCGGAAGGCCTATAATACGCTTGATGTAATAAAGATCTTCATTGTCGGGAAATTTAAAAACGACTATATCAAATCTTTCGGGGTCGCTGAAAATATAGGAAAGGCGGTTTGCTATGAGCCTGTCGCCTTCGTTTATGGTGTTTTTCATTGAACCGGAGGGAACCTGGGCGTTTACTATAATAAATGTAGTTATAAGATAAGCGAAAATAAGAGCGGCGGCGATGGTTTTTGCCCAGCTTATCGCTTCCCTTAAAACCACACTTTTAACGTCTTTCTTCTCCTCTTCGGGAGAGGCTCCCTCTGCTTCTGCAGCTTCTGCTGTTATTTCGTTTTCCCTGCTGTAATTTTTATCTTTCATTTTTAGCACCTTAATTCTTAAATGTTTGTATCATCAGAAGAGCCGTCGGCTTCTTCTGTTTCATCAACAATAATTATTTCCTCTTCATCGGCGGCGGTACTTTTTTTGCCTTTGAGATTTTCTTTTATGTCTTCAAATTTGTCACCTACGGCTTCGGCATATTTTTTAACCGTGGGCTCGGCTTCTTTTGCAAGCTTTGAAACCTTTTTTCTGATATCACAGGCGTATTTGCCTACTTTTTCGCCGAATTCACCGTTTGTTTTGTCTTCGCCCTTTAAAGCGGCGAGAAGCTTACATGCTTCGTCTGCGGTGATTTTGCCTTCGTTAAGCATATTTAAAACCAAAAGTCTTTCTTCCTTCATTGATTAACATCTCCTTATTCAGCTACTTTAATACCTGCCAATTCACAGAGCTTGAGAATGTTTTTCTTGGAAACCTTTTTTCCTTCAAAATCCACAAGGTCGCTCATATCGCCTGTGAAAATATCGGCAGGTTCATATTTTCTTAATATAATAGTGTCTTCGTTAGTGAAAATTTCCATAGGAGTTTTAACGTCTATGGAAAGCACGTTTCTGAGTTCTTTCGGCAGAACTATTCTGCCCAGTTCGTCAACATTTCTTACAATACCTGTAGGTTTCATTTAAATCGCTCCTTTAATATTTTTCCAAAAAGTCTACGGGTTCGAGTCAATATTTTAGTGACTGTAATTATTTTACATCAAAACCCATAATATGTCAATACCTTTTTTGCAAAAAAAATGAGAATTTTTTAAAAAGATGGCTAAATGTGGAAGAATACGCCTGCAGGCTTTAAGAATATTTGCTCCCCGGGGTTAATATAATTAAAAAAAAGGCAGGGGGACGAGGTTTATGCTTAATTATCTTTGGGCCGGAATGATTTTTTTGGGAATACTTACGGCGGCTTTTACGGGAAATCTGGAGGCCGTGACAAACGGAGCCATAGACTCGGCAAAGGAGGCCGTAAACGTCATTATCGTAATGGCAGGGGTTTTGT
>JAJQCI010000257.1 GCA_021202835.1 Clostridiales bacterium
TTGTAACCCTTATTATCATAATACCTAACGCTGTATTCATAGTTATCATCAATAGCTTCAGCAATATCCATTATCATATTACCATACTGCCTATAGGTTTCAAATTCTACTTCTACAGGGTCGGGCATTCCCGAAACAAGGCTGCAGAGAAATTCATTTGCAATATGAATTTGAAATCCTTGATTTACAACCTGATTCATAAAGATTAAGCTGTTTTTATATTCGCCTTCAAGAATTTTCATCCAACAAGTCACCATAGGATCACCCTTTTTGCTTCTCGTAAGCTCCAATTTTTCAATTCTAATTTCATATGTATCATGGGGAACTTCACGTCTGCCGCCGTTTTTAGCCGCCTCTTCTACATCTTTTGCGAGCCCTTCTATATCAACGCTTTTATCAAATTCATCCCACATTTTACTGTTATCATTAGCCATAAATTAAATCATCCTTTCGTTTTCATGCTCTCGTTCTTCTGGTACGTCTTCTTGTTGGCTGGGCAGGTTCGGAAGCTTTGGCTTCAACGGCTTCATCCGTTTTCGCTTTTTCCTCTCCCAACGGGGTGGAATCTTCGGAAATATCGGGTTCTGCTCCGACAGCTTCTTCGGAAATCTCAGGTTTAGGTTCTGCGGTTCTTCTCCTGCTTCTCTTGGGCTTTTCGGCTTCAGATTTAGGAATATCTTCCTCAATTTTTTCTGCCTTATCGACCTTCTGCTCAGGCTTCTTATTTCCGGCGCTCTTAGCCGTTTTGTCATATACTTCAAACAAAGCATTAACATCAAGGGGTATGCTTTTGACATTCGTTTTCAGTCTTCCTCCGCCGAAAATCATTTCATTCGACTTAAAATTAAAGGTTCTTACCTCATCATCGGCAACAATTCTGGCTACAATATCAACCATTCCGGCCACCTTATTAGCTACCTTATCCTGCAAATTGGGCTTGATTGCCGTTATTTTGTCGCCGCCCTTTTTGGTTATATCCTTGCTTGTGTCTTCATGAGAAATAAGTATTATATTCTCATAATCAAGGTTTATAAGCCTTTTCAGCGTGTTGAGGAATTCACCTCTGACCTTGTCCCAAGCTCTGAAGCCGTCATCCGATTCGTGAGAAATTCCCATTTGCTGATACATATACAAACGGCAGTGTTCATATAAATCCTCCAGAAGGTCAACAACAATTGTTTTGAAATCGTTATCTTTCTTTTCCAGTTCGGCTATGGCGTCCTTAAAAATCTCCCACGCAAGGATTCTTTTTGTTTGCCTTCCTTCAACCCTAATCTCATCCTTTATAAAAATAACAGGTGAGTCGATACCCATAGAGGGCTTAGCGTTGCCGTCAGTATTCAGCATTAACGGTTCGGGAAAGTTGTTTGCAAATGTGGTTTTGCCGCAAAAGGGCACCCCGTAAATCCACATAACCCTTTTGTCAACAGTGTCTGTTTTCCTTCTTTTGTTTTCGGGTAATTTCATATAATTCCATCCTTTCTCGCAGTAATCTTGAAATTCACAGAATCTGCATAAATATGATTTTTGTTTCGGAAAATCTGTTGTTTCCGTTACTTTTTTAATATCTAATAAAAACTCAATGACTTTGTGATAGTCAAATTCAACACATATCGTTCGTATGTTTACGTTTTCAAGTTCCTGCTCCAATCGGCGCCTGAAGTCGATTATCGTTTCAGTGTTTTTCTGTTTTATCTGCACCTTTGGTATAAACACCAAAAACAAATATCTTATGCGTATATTGGGATTCATTCTCTCAAGAAAATATTTGTATAAATGAAGCTGATCCGAATCCATATAACTCTGTACATTGTTGGAATATTTAAAGTCATAAATATCATATACATCAACATCTCTGCGATATTGATTAAGCGGATCATCTTTACTCATATGGCAAGCAGGCACAAGATAATCAATAAAGCCGTGAAAATCCTCTGTAGCTATTTCAACTTCAAATTTTCCGTTTTCAGGTATGCTTTCCCTTGCTAAAGGAATAACCTTCTGAAATTTAATAATTTCATTAATGTGTTCGTCCGTTATAATCGGAAAACTGAAGCAGTATTCCTTGATTGTCTCTTCGAGGCTTTTTTCTATGCCGGTATGAATCGCCGTTCCCAAAATAAGCGCATTGTTTGCCTCAGTCGGCGGTATGGTTTTCACTCCGTCAATATAGCGCATTTTGTACTTGAATTTGCACTTATTAAAGCACTCAATTCTGCTGTGTGAATATTGCACTCTGTCACCCCCTTTATTAAATTTTTAAACTCTTCAAAACCCTCGGGATATAAAAACAAGCCTATACCGCCGGATTTATTTATTCGTTTTATATTCAGCCTCTGAAGCTCCGAGGGTCTACCGTTTGAAGCCTTGACTTCAACAGCTATAAAAATACCGTTTATACAGCATATCAAATCAGGTATACCGCTTTTTTGGTAGCCGCCGCCCCAAATTTTTGTATACCATCCTATAGGTTCGCCTTCCATTCTGTCAGAAGCAAACCCTACCGGGTAAACCCCTGCAGAATGGAGATACTTTTTTATTCTGTTTTCAAAAAGTTTCTCAGCTGCCATATAATCAGTCCTTCACGGTTATTTTTACATAACCCTTTTTGTTTGTTGTTTTACTGCATTCAGCAGCAATATCGGGATACAGCTTTTTAACCTTTGCCGTATCGACAGATATTGATGTGGAAGGGTTGATATATGTGACGGAAATCAGGTCATTGTCAAACTTTTTAACTCCGAACTTGCTCATAGCCTCTTCAAGTGCCTGCCGCATTTCGTTGTCTTTGGCTTCAAGATCTTTTTTCTTCCTGCTTATTTCAGCAATTTCTTTAATCACAGTAAGAGCCTTGTTTTCAAACTCAACTAATAATGTTTCCTCATCTCCAGCATAGAAACATTTTTTATATGTGCCCGGTTCATTATCATAGAAAACATCACAGGCAAGTTTACATGTCTCTTTTTCTTCACACTCATAACAGCAAATATCTTTGCCGCACTCTGAACCGTCTTCTAAGATCATTCTGCATTTAATCATCTCTGTTTCCTCCTTTGGTGACTTCATCTTCTCTTTGTGTCGCTTCGCTAAAAAATACTCCATTATTGTAAGGCTTATTTGGTATCAATATTCTTTTTTCGATTTGAAGTTCCGGCTCTCGATTTAAAACCCTTTGTAAATCGCACAACCTTTCTAACACATATGATTTATCAGAACAATCGAAATTCAGAAAATAATTTTTCAGCCTTTCTTCGCCTCTCCATATATCTTTTGCAACAATGCAAATATTCCAATCGCCGTTTTCATTATCTTCAGAATGTCTTCCTCCGCCGCAATTTAAATAAGCCTTCACTATATTCTCTATTCTTATAAGTTCTCTGCCGTTACTGAAAGCAAGCGCTTCGCCGTCTTCCGAAGCGCACATTGTTTCTACTATAATAAAATCATACATTATTATTTCCTCCTATATTTCTCATCATATTTCTTAAAAAGCTCATCTGTATAGTCAATTCCCTGCTGAAGGGCCTTCCAAATGTGACTTTCGAGTGTGTTTCGGCTCATCATTACATAATAAAAACAAGCCTTTTTTTGCCCTATTCTATGTATTCGCTTCTGTGACTGCATCCAGTTTTCACAGCTGTCTGTCAGGCTGAAATATATTATTCTGTTAGCTTTTTGAAGATTTAAGCCCTTTGAGCCGGCTTGATACTGCACAAAGGTTATGCTGTCATCATATATTTCATAAGCTTGTAAATCCTTCCGTTTGCCGTTTACAATAGAAATATTTGCAGTTTTCTTTAATGCCACCTGCATCATAATTTCAAGCTCAGCATTAAAATTATAGAAAACAATAAGTCTTTCGTTGGTGCTGTTTATGAGGTCCTTAAATGCTTTGATTCTTGATTTAGAAAACTGACTGCATAGCTGTCTTGCATACAACCTCTTTGTTAAGGTTGTATCGCCTATTAATTCATACTCTACAGTCGATTCCAAATCAGATACATTGGCTTCAAGTCTATTAACAGTCACAATGCTGTCTCTCATAAACCTTTCATATTCATCGGCAGGCTTTGTGTAAATTGGAATTATTGTCTGTTCGGGCAGTTCAAAAACCTCATCGGACTTCATAAATACTGCTCCGTATGAAGAAATCTTGCTCTTAAGCCTGTCCACATTTTTATATCCTACTATGTGAGGAATCCTAAAACCCGAATTTCTGTCTTCTATCCATTCCATGTCCACATACTGCTTATAATATAAATCCTTGCTTATTCCCCATCCCAAAAGCTTAAGCTGTGACCACAGCCTTTCATATTTTCCCGAAGTAGGCGTTCCCGACAGCAAAATCACATTTTTAGGCTTTAAATTTAATATAAACCTTGACCTCTTTGTTTTCTCATTCTGTATTAAACTGCTTTCATCAAGCATTAAAGTAAAATCTTTCAGTTTTTTCAAACTCTCACGTCTGAAAACAAGCTCATAATTTATAATGCCTATGCAATCGTTTTTCGCATTAATAAATGCTTCAAACTGATTTTTGTCTGTCAAATCAAAAACATCATAAGAATATTGCTCCTTAAAATGTTCCGCCCAGTCCGAAATTTTAGATTTCTGACAAATAAGCAAATTTACTCTTGCCCCGAGTTGTTTCATCTTTTCAGAACCCACATAGGTTTTGCCTAAGCCCATGTACCTAATCAAGATAATATGCAACCCTATTAAATCTTTTCGTCGCAGTTAATGCTTCTTTTTGATGTGGATAAAGATTGATATTATCTGTCATTAAATCACCTCCCATACCACATATTTTTATGGGCGTATATAGCCATTACATATTTTTGAACCGCAGTAAGGTTTTACACTGCTGATCACTTCACCCTTAGCTTTATTTTTATAATTTACAGGGCATTCTTTGTTTTTGCATTCGTTACAACAGTATGTCACTTTTCTGCCCCCTCAATTTCTTCGTTCCAACAGTCACTACAATAACAATGTCTATTACAGTCATCATTTGCACTTTCAAAAAAGAAACTTGGACAACATTTGCCCATAATTTCTGCTACATCAGCTTTCGGAAAAACCGTTTTAATTAGTTCTTCAAACTTCTCAGCATATGTCATTTTGGCTTTTCCTCCTTCTTTGCCTGTTCTTGTCTCATACGCTTATATTCATTATATTTTTGACGGTAGCGGTAGCTTTCACCGAAAACATTCCAAGCCGCCCTGAAGAGATTAGGTTCATAAGGCTTCAGCCTTTCCAAATCTTCAATTGCTTTTGACGAAATCGAGCAGCCGCAGCAGCCTGTTCTTGTGAATCCATATATTTCATAAGCGTCCGAGTAACGGATTTTGTAATGTTCCTTATACCATTCCTTGTCTTTATCAGACACATAATATAATAGTCTGAACCTATATTGACCGTCTGCCGTTTCGGTGAAACACAGTGAAGTGTTGTCACGTCTCGGCACTGACCTCATACCGCCCTCATCTCTGCGCTCGCCTGTAATCACCATCTCATAGCCCTTTTGTGCTGTGTGTGCCGCATTCTTTTTGCAGTATGTACAACATTTATTGCTTACCTTAAATGGTATAGGATTCTCTTTGATGAAATCCAACATATATGCCGATGAGTTAATGACTAATTGAATGTTTGGCCGAGGTTCTCCGGCAGAATTACAGCAACATAGGAAATTTATAGCCGATTGACATTTTGGGTATCGCTCTTTCAACTCCTGCCTTTTTGCCGCTTTATCTTCAGCGCCCCAGTATTCGTCGTGAATTTCAAGCGGTATATTTTTTGTCTGTACCGTTTCAAGCCCCGATGACATAATTTTGCTTATAAACGGCAATCCATACTTTTTTGTGGCTGTTACAACGCTCATTTTCGGCCTAACTGTGTCAATTTCTACGTTATATTTCTCAGCTATCTCTTTGACGTGACGCTTAGTAGCATCCATTTCAAGTCCTGTGTTAAAAAATATATATTTGACCGGCGGTAAATCGAACATATTTCTTACACGTTCAATCAAATCAATCATAATGTCACTATCTGAGCCTCCACTGTATGAGCATATAGCCTTCGGATGCTCTTTTAAATGTTTTCCAATGATGGCTTCAATTGCCTGAAATTTTGCGGCGGGCTCAAAGTCAGCATAAGGAGGGCGGTCTGTATAAACCGCACTTCTATATTCTCCTTTCTTTGCCTGTTTCATCTGAATCGCCTCTGCTCTCTAACTACCGATATGCGCTCCCTGCTTTCCGTCCTAACCGAGCGCCTGAGCGTTACAACCTCCCCGGTAAGCTCATCAACGTAGCTGTAATACTCGCTCTTTTCGGTAACTGTTACCTGCTTTGTGCCGCCGCCCACAGGCACATTCAAACTTGAAAAATTAAATGGAATATCCTGCTTCCTCTGTTTTCTGTTAAGTATCTCAAACATCTTTTTGTTCCTCCATGATTTCTTTTATAATGCTTGTCCTTGCTGTGTAGGTTCTTGTTTTAATGGCCTTTTCATAGTCCTTTATATTTGATAAAACTTTCTCTAAAGCCCTTAAAGCCTTTTTATGTTCATCCATCCAATTATAGATGTACTTAAGCTGTTCTTTTACGTCCTTAGCATTCCGGCGGTCGTTTCTTACCTTACCGAGTCCTTGTGAAATCTTAGTAAATTCTTCGCAGGTGTGCTCATATATTTCAAGGCTGTGTAAAATATCCTGTGTGGCCGCATCGGCTTCGGATTCAGCCGCTATGGCTTCACCGTATTTTATTTGAGCTTCCTTCAAGAAATTCAAAAAGCTCTCTATTTCTTCGCTGAAAGACTTCATAATAAATCAACCCCGGCCTTCTTCATTCCCACCTTAAAGCCTTCAACGAAGCTCTTCTTCTCGGCCGCATGGGCCACATCTGCTACGGCCTGCTCAAGGTCAAATCTGATTTCATCAACCTTTTCAACTACATTCTTAAGCTTGAGGTCCGCCTCAAAATCAGCAAAAGCCTCTTCATAAATTTTTTTGATTTCTTCGTTTGTATATTCCTTCATTTTTGCTGCTCCTTTCAAAATTTTCAGCCCTTAACGGGACTTACCTTTCCTGCATAAATATCGTGCCACTTATAGCACTGTCTGAATGTTCCTTCGAAGCTCACGACAATAAAGTCTCTGTAGACTCCGTCGACTATCCCTTCCAAAATCTTGGTGTTTATGTAATCGCCGAATCTGACCTCGGCGATTACCCTGTCACCCTTCTTAAACTTCGCCCTGGCTTTATCAAGCCAGCCGTTTTTTACCATTTGCTGTTGTTCCTCCTTTTATCTCAGCCAGTGTCTTATCATACTTACCGCATTTAAAATCACTGACAAATTTGTCAACGCTGACCCCGAAAAGGGCCTTAACTATAGCCTCTTCACTCAGCGGAGCGTCAAACTGCATTTTAATGCCCTCTTCCATATGTTTCACCCCTACTCGTTTGTAAATCTTTCAACATCAAGTATCAAATCCAAAACTTCATCCGCTTCCCATTCCGCAGATTCATTTTCATAATATGAGTTAATCCGGTTCAGCAAATTTACAGCTGTGCCCTCATTTAAAAATGGGGCGACAATGCAAATACAGTCATCATCCAAAGGCTTTGAAATGCCGTAAACTTTCCTGCCCTTATAGTTTTCATCCAAAACAGTTACGTCCCAGCCTATTGATTCCATAAAATTAAATACTTCTGCTAATGTCTTTTTCATAATGATCACCCCCTTACATCTCACCTGTTAAAGTATCAACTATCTGGTGAAGTCTCGGCTCCCTGGGCCTGTACTGGCCTGTTTTGTACCGCCATATTGTTACCCTGTCAAAGTTAAGCTTTTCCTTCAGTTCTTCAAGCGAATACCGGTTCATCAAAGCAGTAAAATCTTCCTTCGATATATATTCCTGTTCTTTTGCCCTTCTGGTTATTTCTGGAATATCAAATCCGGCCATCCTGTACAACCCAAGCACCAGAGCCAAACGGCTGTTATGACACTTAGATACTGTCTTTGCCGCCTCTACATAATCATCTGTAGTAAGCTCTCTTGTAGGCATATATGTATTTTTGTTAATCTCATATTTTCCTGTCTTCCTTATGGCCGGAAGCACTTCATTTGTGACCCAGTGCTTAAACTCCTTAGCCTTCGGCATCTTGCTTGAAAATATGAGACTGTATAACCCACTTTCATTGATTAATGTCGGATACTGCATACCACCCGAAGTTTTTATAGAGGGGGTAACGTTTTGCGACCCCCTTATTTTATCTTCCTCATCGACGTGTTTTGATATGGCATCTTTAGTATTCACATATCCTAAAATCTCAGCTACGTCCTTACCCACAAAATAAGGCTCACCGTCAACCTCCATTGTCCTTACCTGCCCGAATTCCAGGCTTTCAAATATTAATAATTCATTTTTCATTTGTTACTCCTTTTTGTTTGTTCTTGCCCCTCTTTTTGTGCTATAATCAGATTACCGATATTGCCGTATCGGAATAATTATAGAAAGAAGGAAATACAATGTCCGATAATTTAGACCTTTCTCTGCTTGAACTTGTCACCATTCATACCGCTCTCGACAACTACATTTTTAAGCTTGAAAAACTTGCAGCTGATGATGACGATATAATGTTAAGGGGAGAAATATCAACCTCTAAAGAAGCTCAACAGAAAATAAAAGAATACTATCTTTCAAAGAACGGCTCTTCTGATTACCTATAATTCTTTGATTGGTAAATTATCAAGCCATTCTTTTCTTGCTTTCAATTTGGCTATTTCATCTTCGCTGGGTTTTGATTCACTTATTAAGTATCTACAGCTTTTCCGTGAATTGAGCCGGCAATTATATTTACAAGCAAGACCAATCTCAGCTAATACTTCTACTGCATTCACATTTTCTTTAGTGAGTGCAGTTTTTTTCAAAATTTCAATGGCTTTTTCAAAAGCCAACGTTCCTAATTCTTTGCATTCATCTTCCATCTTCTCTCACCTCATTCATTGTCTTTTAAGCCGTCAAGCCATTTTTTCAGAGTTATAACCCTTCCGCTTCCAACAAAACAGATACGTCTTTGCTGGGCTTTAATTCACCTATTGAATTTCTGGCTTCAATAAGCCTTGTCAGAGCATCTATTTCCGACAGTATACCCTTGCTTAAAGAAAAGTCCTCATCTGCAGAATTAACGTTGTGTATGTTTCTGTCAGCCAAAGCCAAAATAAGCTCGTCTATTTTTTCTAACATCCTTCCTCACCTCCTGCCGAAAATATATTTTTTCATTAAGACTATTTTGTGTTATAATCAAATTGTCCCAAATATAAATAACAAAAATAGAAAGGATCTTATTATGTCAAATATATTCGAACATTTCCTATACGAACACGGCATCAATTATGATATTGAACGTAAAGGCACAGTTATAAATTCTCTTATTGGATTACGTAATACCGATAAAGATAACGGTAAATAC
>JAJQCI010000272.1 GCA_021202835.1 Clostridiales bacterium
GTGTCGGCTATGCCGTCCAAAGCGCCTTCCTTATGAAGGTATTCAATATATTCCTCGGCCCAGTGACCTATAACATCCTCAAAAACATTGCTATCTTCTGATTCTGCGGCTTCAGCTTCCCAGCCGCCGTAAAGCGTAAAGGTTGAAGTTACCTTTGTGTCAAAATCATAAAGCTCCGTGCAGTCTTCATCGGTGAACCATCCCGTAAAGGCATAGCCCTCATAAACAGGGGTGATTGGTGAAGAAACGGTTTTGTTGTGAGAAACATATACCTCTGTTTTTTCATCGCCGTTATTCGGCTCGAATCTGACAATGTGTCTGCTTGCTCCGCCGCCGCTGCCGCCTGATGAGGGCGCCGATTCCTCAACATCTTCAACAATAGCAGTTGAAACGGAGTTTGAATTTATATCAGCATCACCGCCGTTTTCGGTTATAATACTGCACTCGTTTGACACCGCCGCTCCGGTGTCGGCTGTGGCCGCAAAAGCAATTAAGCCGGTTGAAAGTATACAGCACAGGGATATTACAAATATTATAAAAACAGGTTTATTTTTCAAAATTATCCCTCCATTTTATTAAAAAAGGGGAATACCAAAGTACCAAAGCAAATCGGTATTCCCCAAAACGTTATATATTAAAAAATCAAGCTTCGTCAGCTGAAATTTATTATTCTGCGTTGATTACAACGGAGAATGTAAGCTCAACGGATTCGCCTGCGCCGAGTTCTGAAATTGTCCAGTCAATAACTGTGTTGTCGTCTGCGTTCGTTGATGTATCTACGGCAACATTACTGGATGTCGTAAGTGTGGAAGCGTCAAGTGTAACGAGGTCTGAGATTACGTCTTCAACAATAAAGTCACGGCCTGTACCTGTACCGTTGTTAGTTACTGTAATTGTATATGTAAGAGTGTCGCCTGCACGAGCAGATGTCTTGTCTACAGTCTTTACAATAGCAAGGTCAGGAGCTACAATTTCATCGGAAGCTGTTTCACTTTCGATATCTGCGTCATTGCCGTTTTCGGATGTGATTGACGCCTTATTGCTGAGTGTTTCGCCTGTTGAAACGCCCTCATTTACGTTAACCACAAGAGTAAGCTCAACAGATGAATCGGCTGCTATTTCGGCAATAGTCCAAGTAACCGTTCCGCCCGATTCCGAACAGCTTATGCCTGCTGCATCATCCTTTGTTACCGATACAAGAGTTACCATTCCTGTATCAAGAACATCTTCTACAACTACGTTTCTTGCTTCGGCGTCGCCGGCATTGGTTACTGTGATAAGATAGGTTACATCGTCACCTACACGGATGTCTTCGGTCTGGCAAACCTTTGAAATGGAAAGATCTGCGTCTGTTATAACGGTATCGGCTGTTTCAGATGAAATATCCTCGTCATTACCGTTCTCCGATGTCATATGTTTATTGCGGCAACAAAAATTTTATAAAACAGCAATTCAAGATAGAAAAAGGATAGAATGACGGGTTTCAAGTTCTCGCTTCTATCCTTTTTGATTCTTTATTTTAGATGTTTTAGGCTTCCGGTGTATGGAGATAGTTTTCTTTATAGTTATTGCCCCATATTTCCATAGATTTTATTATAGGGCGCATGGATTCGCCTAATTCGCTTAGGGCATATTCTACTCTTGGGGGTACTTCGGGATAAACAGTTCTTGTGATAATTCCGTCGGCTTCCATAGAACGCAGGCTGTCGGTCAGTACTTTTTGGCTTATGCCTTCAAGATTCTTTTTCAGTTCATTAAATCTCCACGGACGTATAAGTAAATTTCTCATAATGAGCAGCTTCCACTTGCTGCCTATAAGCTGTACTGTTGTTGCCACAGGGCAGGCAGGCATTTCTTCTTTCGTCAGCATAATATCATCTCCTAAAGGTTTAAATTTGAATGTTACATTCTTATTATAGTATAATATTCTGATTTCCGCAAGGGTTGGTTACAAAAAGGTAACTATGTAATAAAAAAGTGCGTACTTGTGCGGAAAATTATGCTGTTGTAAAATTATATTAATTAAAAGAAAGGCGGGCGGTGATATGAACTATGCCGGATTTGAGGTTGATTATGACAAGTGTACGGGGTGCGGAAGGTGTGTTAAGGTTTGCCCCGGCGGTGTTATTTTTGTAAATGAGATGAAAAAAGCAGAAATAAAAGATTTCAGTGAATTCGGCTGGAACGGTTGTTGGCGGTGTGAGCATTGTCTTGCCGTCTGTCCTACGGGTGCTGTTTCTGTTTTGGGGCATAAGCCGGAGAACAGTACAGTTCCTGTTGACTGCAAAAAAATGACGGCTGTAATAAATTCTCTTATTGCAAACAGGCATTCCTGCCGAAGATATAAAAACAAAAATGTTGACAAGGCCGTAATAGATGATATGATTTCACGTCTTGCCAATGCTCCGAACGGAGGCAATAAGCAGCTGGTAGAGTTTACTTTGACTGATGACAAGGAGCAGACTGAAATATTCCGCTCCGCCCTTTATAAAGAAACGGAAAGGCTTGCCGCCGAGGGAATATATCCCAAAGGCTTTGACAAAGAATCCTATGAGGATATGAAACGGTGGGAGAAAACCGTTCGTCCCGATATGCTTTTATGTGGTGCACCCCACCTATTGATACCTCATGCTCCTTTAGGACATGGAGAGCCTGTTCGGGATACTGTTATTGTCGGTACATATTTTGAGCTTCTCTGTGCGACCAGAGGGCTTGGTGCTGTAATGCTGACGTTTCCTCTTGATTCACTGGAAAATATGCCGCACATCAAAGCAATGCTTAAAATTCCCGAAAATCATTATATAGGAATGATAATAGGCTTCGGTTATCCTGAAATAGATTATGCAAGAGGAGTACAAAAAACCGTAGATAAAAGCCGTATTCACAGGCTTAAATTTTAAAGGAGGAAAAATCATATGAAAGAGTTAAATGCCGAAAGATGTCTGCAAATATTGAGAGAGGTTAAAGAAGCGGCTTTTGCTACCGTTGACGAAAATGGTCAGCCTCAGGTTCGTGTTATAGACGTAATGCTTATTGAAAAGAGCAAGCTTTATTTCTGCACATCGAGAGGAAAGGATTTTTATAAGCAGCTTATGTCAAACCCATATGTAGCTGTTGTCACAATGAACAGAGATTATCAGTCGGTAAGGCTTAAGGGAAAGGCAGAAAGGCTTGAAAATCAAAAATATTGGATAGACCGCATTTTTGAAGAAAATCCCTCTATGAAAGGTGTTTATCCCGGTGACAGCAGATATATTCTCGAACCCTTCTGCATTGAAAACGGACAGCTTGAATTTTTCGATTTGAGCAAGGAGCCTATATACCGCCGTTATTTTTCTACGGGAAATGAGAAAACAGCCGAGAAAGGCTTTGAAATAACTGATTTGTGTGTCGGCTGCGGAAAATGCAGCAGCCTTTGTCCTCAAAAGTGCATTAAAGAGGGTCTGCCCTATGAAATTCGGCAGGAGCATTGTCTGCACTGCGGCTTATGCTTTGAAAACTGTCCTGTGTCGGCAATTATAAAAAGGGGTGAACAAAAATGATAAAGGATACAGCTTTAATTTTAGCGGAGCGAAAGGATTTCTTTTTGGGGCTTCTGTGGGAGCATTTGGAAATTTCTCTTATTGCAATTATAATTGCCGTTCTGTTAGGCGGTTTTACGGGAATTATTATAAGCGAATTTCAAAAAACCGCCAAACCAACATTAGGAGTTATAAATTTTCTTTATACAATACCCTCAATATCTATGCTGGGCTTTTTAATCCCCTTTTCGGGTGTGGGAAATGCAACGGCGATAATTGCCCTTACGGTTTATGCCCTTCTGCCTATGGTAAGAAACACACATACGGGCATAGTAAATGTTGAGCCGACCCTTTTGGAAGCGGCAAAGGGTATGGGAAGTACGGAAGCCCAAATTTTGTTTAAAATTAAACTGCCTCTTGCTATGCCTGTTATTATGTCGGGAATACGCAGTATGGTCACAATGACAATAGCCTTAGGCGGTATTGCTTCCTTTATAGGTGCCGGAGGCTTAGGTGTTGCCATATACAGAGGAATTACCACAAACAATACTGCAATGACAATGGCAGGAAGTCTTTTGATTGCCCTTCTTGCTCTTGTGGTTGACTTCATACTGGGCTTTGCCGAAAAGCGAATGAAAATCAGAAATGCAAAGTCAAAAAAGACAAACAGAATTTTGGCAGCCGCAGCCTTTATAATCTGCCTTGTAATTTTATTAAACGCTGTACTCGGTTCATCTGAAAAGGAAACCATACATATTGCAACAAAGCCTATGACGGAGCAGTATATATTAGGAGAAATGCTTGACATACTGATTGAACAGGACACAGACCTCAATGTTGAAATTGTTCAGGGAGTAGGCGGCGGAACATCAAATATTCAGCCGGTTATGGAAAGCGGTGAATTTGACCTCTATCCCGAATATACGGGTACGGCATGGAATATGGTGCTTAAAAAGGACGGCATATACTCCGAGGATTTATTTGATGAAATGCAGCAGGAATATAAAGACAGCCTGTCTATGGAATGGGCAGGTATGTACGGCTTTAACAATACCTACGGACTTGCCATAAGAAATGAAATTGCGGAGAAATACAATCTTAAAACATATTCCGATTTAAGAGCCGTTTCGGGCAGTCTTATATTCGGGGCGGAATATGATTTCTTTGAAAGAGAGGACGGCTATAATGCTCTTTGCGATGCTTACGGATTCAGCTTTAAGGAGACAATGGACTTAGACATAGGTCTTAAATATCAGGCAATAAATCAGGGCAAAATAGATGTTATGGTAATATTTACAACAGACGGCCAGCTTTCCGTTTCGGACATAACCGTTCTTGAAGATGACAAGGGCTTTTACCCCTCTTATCTCTGCGGAAATATAATCAGAAGCGAGGTTTTGGAAAGCCACCCCGAACTTAACGATATATTTGAAAAGCTGACAGGCATAATTTCTGACAGTGATATGGCGGAGATGAATTATGCCGTAGAAACAGAGGGAAAAGAACCAAGAGACGTCGCCGAGGAGTTTCTCAGAAGCAAAAATCTTTTGAATGAAGGAAAGGAGGGAGCATAATGAACACAGCTATAGAATTTAAAAACATAAAAAAAGCCTACGGAGATAATGTTGTTTTGGAGAATTTCAATCTGACCGTTGAAAAAGGAGACTTTGTTACAATAATAGGCTCGTCGGGCTGCGGAAAAACTACCGCCCTAAAAATGATAAACGGACTTATTGAACCTACTGAGGGTGATATTTTTATAGACGGTGAAAATATAAAAAGCAAAAACCAAACACTTCTGCGGAGAAACATAGGCTATGCTATTCAGGGGAGTGTACTCTTTCCTCATATGACTGTGGAACAGAACATTTCATATGTGCCTAATCTTTTAAACAAGAGGAACAAAGCCAAAACGAAATCAGCCGTAAATAAATGGATGAAAATAACAGGGCTTGATGAGGATTTAAAGAACAGATATCCCGATGAATTATCCGGCGGTCAGCAGCAGAGAGTAGGCATAGCAAGAGCCCTGGCAGCTTCGCCCGAAATTCTTTTAATGGACGAGCCTTTCGGGGCTGTAGACGAGATTACAAGAGGTCAGCTTCAAACGGAATTAAAGAGAATACACAGCCAAACCGGCATTACCGTACTTTTTGTAACCCATGATATTTCAGAGGCATTAAAACTGGGCACAAAGGTGTTGGTTATAGACAAAGGGAAAATACAGCAATACGCTCAGCCCGAAGAGCTGCTTCAAAACCCCAAAACAGACTTTGTAAAGAAACTGGTGAAAAATTCAATATAAAAATAATAACCGGCGAAAGGAGAGGTACAAATGGATTTTACGGATATTTCAAGAAAAAGAGTAACCGTTCGCAAATTTTCGCAGCGTACTGTTGAAAAAGAAAAAACAGAAAAAATATTGGATGCCGGACGGTGGTCGCCTACTGCCGTAAATGCTCAGCCCCAAAGAATTTTGGTTTTGGACACTCCCGAAAATTTGGAAAAGGTAAGGGAGTTCTGTACATTCGGATATGATCAAAAATATGTTGACTTATCAAAGGAATGCGACGACAAGGCTAACGGCAAAATTAATCTGTATTACGGTGCTCCTCTTGTTCTGCTTGTGTGTTATGATAAAAATGCCTGTTGGGTTCATCCTCAAAGCGGAAAAAGCAGCGGAGCAACAGATGCGGCTATTGTGGCTGTTCATATGATGATGGAAGCGGCAAGCCTTGATTTGGGCAGTGCATGGATAAGCTATTTTGATGAAGAAAAGGCCCGTAATCTCCTTAATCTGCCCGAAAACTGGCAGCCTCTGTGTATGCTCTATATAGGCTATCCGGCAGAGGATTTTGTGCCTAATACACATTTGGGAGGAAAACGAAAGCCCTTGGGCGAAACCTGCTTTTACAATAATTTACCGGAGGAATATAAAAATGGACGGAATAAGGACTTCCAAAATACTAAATAAGCTTTCTGTACAGGTCAAAAAATTAAAGAATAAATTAGACGAAGCCGATGCGGTTATAATAGGAGCGGGAGCCGGTCTTTCCGCTTCTGCAGGCTTTTCATATGACGGTGAAAGATTTAATAAATACTTTTCGGACTTCAGTGAAAAACATGGTTTTCATGATATGTACACAGGAGGGTTTTATCCCTACAAAACTTTTGAAGAGCACTGGGCATACTGGAGCAGATATATTTATTACAACCGTTATGAAAATGCTCCCAAGTCTGTTTATGATGAACTTTTTGACATTGTTAAGAATAAAGACTATTTTGTTATAACAACGAATGTAGACCACTGCTTTCAAAAAGCAGGCTTTGACAAAAAGAGGTTGTTTTATACTCAGGGTGATTACGGACTGTTTCAGTGTTCCGAACCTTGCTGTAATGAAACCTTTGACAATGAAGAATTAATATATAAAATGGTCGAAGAACAGAAAAATATGAAAATACCTTCAGAACTTATTCCTGTTTGTTCTTACTGCGGAAAGCCTTTAACAATGAATCTGCGTTCCGACGATAAATTCGTTGAGGACGAGGGCTGGCACAGGGCGGCGGAAAGATATTCAAACTTTCTGCGGACAAGAAAAAATATGAATGTCTTGCTTTTGGAACTTGGTGTGGGTTATAATACTCCTGTAATAATAAAATATCCTTTTTGGCGAATGAGTGCCGAAAACAAAAACTATTTCTATGCCTGTATAAACTATGGTGAAGCAGTCTGCCCCAATGCGATAAAACACAAAGCAGTCTGTATTGACGGCGATATAGGAGAAGTGATTTCAAAGCTGCAATAACAAAGAAAAGAGGAATATCCCATGCACGATATATGGAACCCTTGGCACGGCTGTGTAAAATGCAGCGAGGGCTGCCGAAATTGTTATGTTTATTTTCTTGACCGTATGAGAAACAAAAACGGCAGGGAAATTTACAAAACAAAATCGGGATTTACATATCCCCTGCAAAAAAATAAAGACAGAAAATATAAAATTCAAAGCGGTGAAATGATTCGTGTATGTATGACATCTGATTTTTTCTTGGAAGAAGCCGACAGGTGGCGTGATGAAGCATGGAACATTATATATCAGCGAAAAGATGTTATATTTTTTCTGCTGACAAAGCGTCCCGAACGTGTAAGAAAATGTCTGCCCGGGGACTGGGGTGACGGCTGGGAAAACGTGTTTTTCAATGTAACCTGTGAAAATCAAATACGTGCCGATGAACGTATTCCTCTTCTTCTTGAACTGCCCTTTAAGCACAAGGGCATAATGTGCGCCCCATTTATAGGTCCTGTATCCATAGAAAAATATCTTTCAGATGGACAAATAGAACAGGTTATATGCGGCGGTGAAAACTATGACGGAGCAAGACCCTGTAACTTTGACTGGGTTAAGACACTTCGCCGGGAGTGTGAGGCTCACAACGTCACCTTTTGCTTTATAGAAACGGGAACGGTTTTTATAAAGGACGGAAAAACCTATCACATTCCCTTAAAACGCATTCAAAGTGAAATGGCTTATAAATCCGAAATAAGTTATCAGGGAAAGCCTATAGACTTTAAACTGACCGACAGCTTCGGAGAACCAATTCCCCAAAATGAATTATATGTTCCCCGTTACCGAAAAAACTGCGAAAGCTGCGGAAGCAAGCCCATATGCAACGGCTGCTCAGACTGCGGAAAATGTAGAGATCAGCAATAGTTACCACAACAAAATCCAAGCCATATAAAAGCCGCCCCGGTATGAGAGCGGCTTTAGGTTGTTTTAAAGAATTTATTTAATCCCCATCCAAGATGAAATAACCATTTTCTGCACTTCACTTGTGCCTTCATAAATTTCCGTAATTTTGGCATCACGCATTAATCTTTCAAAGGGATAATTTCTTGAATAACCGTCAAAGCCTGCAAGCTGGGCACAGCGGCGTGTTACATTGGTGGCAGCTTCTGCGGCATACAGCTTGCCCATTGCTGCTAAATGAGAAAATGGCTCGTGATCCTGCTTCGCCTGTGCGGCACGATATACCAAAAGTCTGGCGGCATCAACTCTTGCCTGCATATCGGCCAGTTCAAACTGTGTAAACTGATATTGTGAAATTCTCAGACTACCCTCTGTATGCTCCGTTACATATTTTTTACAGTGGTCAATTGCGGTTTGGGCAATTCCCAAAGCCTGTGCGGCAACTCCTATTCTTCCGCCGTCTAAGGTTGTAAGGGCAATTTTAAAGCCTTTTCCGAGTTCGCCAAGCAAATTTTCTTTGGGAATTTTACAGTCCTGAAATACAAGCTCATATGTAGCCGAACCTCTAATACCCATTTTCTTTTCCTTTGTTCCGAAGGTAAAGCCGGGAGTTCCCTTCTCTACTATAAAGCCGGAAATACCTCTGCTTCTCTTACTTTTGTCGGTCATTGCGGTAACATAATAGGTATCTTCATAATAGCCGTTTGTTATAAATATTTTAGAGCCGTTTAACAGCCAGTAATCGCCCATATCAACAGCTGTTGTCTGCTGATTTCCCAAGTCGCTTCCAGCCGAAGGTTCTGTTACGGCAAAGGCACCTAACTTCTCACCTTTTAACAGCGGAACAAGAAATTTCTGCTTTTGTTCTTCTGTTCCGAATTCAAACAACGGAAAAGAGCCCAAAGAATGGTGGTCTGACAGCATAACCGATGTTGTTGAACAGTGCTTTGCAAGCTCTTCGATAACAGCTATATAGGCAACATATGAGAAGCCTCCGCCGCCGTATTCTTTAGGATAGCATATGCCCATCATTCCCATTTCAGCCAGCCTTTTTCGATTTTCCTCCGGAAACCTTTCTTCCTCATCAAGTTTGGCAGCCAGTGGAGCAACCTCATTTACACCAAATTCCTGAATAACACTCAATAATTTTTGTTCTTCATCGCTGAATTTAAAA
>JAJQCI010000193.1 GCA_021202835.1 Clostridiales bacterium
GTTTTATACTTAAGTCACATTAAGGGAAGTTAAAGCATAACCTCTTAGAAATTTATTTTATCAACAGGAGGAGATTTAAATGAAAATAGGATTTATCGGTTTGGGAATCATGGGTAAGCCCATGAGCAAAAATTTAGTAAAGGCAGGCTATGAGCTGGTCGTTTTCGACTTTAACAAGGCAGCTGTAGACGAGCTTGCGGCAATGGGCGCAAAGGCAGCCGCCAGCGGAGCAGAGGTAGCTAAGGAATGTGAAACAATCATCACAATGCTTCCCAACTCACCCCACGTAAGATCGGCAGCTTTAGGCGCAAACGGAATCGCAGAAGGCGCAAAGCCCGGCACTGTTATTATCGACATGAGCTCAATTGACCCCGTTGAATCAAAGAAGATAAGCGAAGAACTGGCAGCAAAGGGAATCGAGCTTATGGACGCTCCCGTTTCAGGCGGCGAGCCCAAGGCTATCGACGGAACACTTTCTGTTATGGTAGGCGGAAACAAGGCTACATTTGATAAGTATTATGACCTGTTAATGGTTATGGCAGGCTCTGTTGTATATGTTGGCGAAATCGGTTCCGGAAATATCGCTAAGCTTGCTAACCAGATGATCGTTGCAATAAACATTGCAGCCGTTTCGGAAGCACTTACATTTGCAAAAAAGGCAGGCGCTTCACCTGAGCTTGTATATCAGGCAATCAGAGGCGGTCTTGCAGGCTCAACCGTTTTAGACGCAAAGGCTCCCATGATGCTTTCAAGAAATTTCAAGCCCGGCTTCAGAATCGAGCTTCATATTAAGGACCTTACAAACGCTCTTAACGCAGCTCATTCAATTAACGCTTTTGCACCTCTTACAGCCCAGCTTATGGAAATTATGCAGACATTGAAGGCCGACGGCTGTGAAAAGGACGACCACTCGGCTATTGCAAAATATTACGAAAAGCTTTCAAAGGTTACAATCGAGGGTTAACTCCAATTGCTGAGAAAGGAGCGGATTTTATGAATACCGATTTTATAAAGGGAATCATTGTTCCCATACTTACGGCAATAGACGAAAATGAAATTATAGATGAAAAGGAAATGAGAGCCCAGGTTGATTTTGTAATCGACGGCGGAGTTTCCGGAATACTTGCCTACGGCAGCAACGGCGAATTCTATATGATCGAAGAGGACGAAATGGAAAGAGGCCTTAAGATTATGATCGACCAGGCCGCCGGAAGAGTTCCCGTGTATATGGGAATCGGCGCAATAAGCACAAAGAAGTGTATAAGACTTGCCCAGATGGCAGTTAAAGCAGGAGCAAGCGGAATTTCAGTTCTTCAGCCTATGTTTTTAAAGCCCACCGAAGAGGAGCTTTATCTCCACTTTAAGTCAATCGCAGAATCAGTTCCCGATACACCTATGCTTCTTTACAACAATCCGGGCAGAGTAGGCTACACAATGTCTGGAGATTTGGTTGAAAAGCTGGCTCACAATGTACCCAACATTGTAGGTATGAAGGACTCAAGCGGAGACATCTCTCAGACAGAGGAATTTATAAGAAGAAATTCCGACCTTGACTTCAAGGTTTTCGGAGGAAAGGACACACTTATCTACGCTTCACTTGCAGTAGGAGCAACGGGAAGTGTCTGCACAACGGCAAACTACATGCCCAAGCTTGTATGCTCCGTTTTGGACAAATTCTATGAGGGAGACTTAAAAGGCTCTCTTGAAGCCCAGTTTAAGCTTAACCCCATAAGACTTTCTATGGGCAAGGCAAGCTTCCCCGTAGCCACAAAGGATATGGCAAAGCTTGTAGGCTTAAACCCCGGTGAGCCCTATAAGCCCAATCTTTCAACAAAGGGCGCTGTTCTCGATTTAATAAAGAATAAGATGGTTGAGGGTGGAATTTTATAAGGAGGTAAGGCTATGAAGTTTATGTTTGCCTCTGACTCCTTTAAAGGAAGCCTTACATCTTCACAAATAAGAAGTCTGCTTGAAAAGGCGGCTGAAAGAGTTTTTCCTGACTGCGAAACCATAGGTGTCCCCGTTGCCGACGGCGGCGAGGGCACTGTGGAAGCGGTTATAGAAGCTATGAACGGCCGGCTTGTTGAAATAAACGTAAAAGGGCCTTTGTTTGAAGAGGAAAAAGCCTTTTACGGTGTTTACGGAAACTCGGCGGTTATTGAAATGGCTGCGGCTTCCGGCTTGCCTATGGTTCCTGCGGAACAAAAAAATCCCCTATATACCACTTCCTACGGCACAGGTGAACTGATTGCCGATGCTTTAAACAAGGGCTATAGACAAATAGCCGTAGCCCTTGGGGGAAGTGCCACAAACGACGGAGGCATAGGAGCAATGACGGCTTTAGGCGTTAAATTCCTCGATAAAGACGGAAATAAGCTTAAAGGCGTCGGCGCTGATTTAATCAATATAAATGATATTGACATATCGGGTATTCACCCCGAAATTAAAAATACGGAATTTACTATTATGTGTGACGTAACAAACCCCTTAACAGGCAGCGAAGGCGCAACCTACACCTTCGGCCCTCAGAAGGGCGCCGGCGAAGCCGAGCTTAAGGCTCTCGAAGCCGGAATGATAAACTACGCAAACGTAATTAAAGAAAAATTCGGCATAGACGCCGACAACGTTCCCGGTGCAGGAGCAGCAGGCGGCCTGGGGGCGGCCTTTATGACATTTTTAAAGGCAAAACCCAAATCAGGCATAACAACTGTTTTAGACATTATAGGCTTTAAGGAGCTTATTAAAGACTGTGACCTTATTGTAACAGGTGAAGGCAGAATAGACTGGCAGTCGGCCTACGGAAAGGTTCCGGCAGGAATAGGCGCCTGCGGACTGGAAAGAGGGATTCCCGTTGTTGCCATAGTAGGCGGAATGGGAACAAGAGCCGAGGAAATGTACAATTTCGGCATAGACAGCATTATTCCCACAATAAACGGCCCCATGGACTTAGACGAGGCTGTTGAAAGAGCGGAGGAGCTTTATTTAGGCGCCGCCGAAAGAATGTTCCGCCTGTTAAAGGCCGGTATGAAATTGAAATAAAAATAAATATGGAGGTATTATTATGAGTATTCCTAAAATTGTATCGATGGAAGTATTTCCGGTAGCAGGACATGACTGTATGGAGCTTAACTTAAGCGGCGCTCATGCTCCCTACTTTACAAGAAATATAGTTATTCTCACCGACTCAGACGGTGTTGAAGGCGTTGGAGAGGTTCCCGGCGGCCAGAAAATCACAAAGGCTTTGGAGGACGTAAAGCCCCTTGTAATAGGCACAAGCATCGCCGACTATAAGAAGACACTTAACAATATCAGAGCATGGCTCGACAAGAACATAAAGGACGACGTAAGAGGCTTACAGACTTTCGACCTTCGTACAGGCGTTCACGTTGTAACAGCTGTTGAAGCTCCTCTTCTTGACCTTCTGGGCAAGTTCTTAAATGTTCCGGCTGCGGCTCTTATGGGCGACGGCGTTCAGAGAGAAAGAGTTCGTTTCTTAAGCTATCTCTTTTATGTAGGCGACCGCAAAAAGACAGACCTTCCCTATGAGGAAGAGCCCGACTCAGACTGTGACTGGTATCGTCTCCGTCACGAAGAAGCCTTAACTCCGGAAGCAATCGTTGCTCTTGCAAAGGCAACCCACGAAAAGTACGGCTTTGAAGACTTCAAGCTCAAAGGCGGCGTTTTCGACCCCAAGGAAGAGGTAAAGGCAGTAACAGCAATCAAAGAGGCTTTCCCCAATGCCAGAGTTGACCTTGACCCCAACGGCTGCTGGAGCTTAAAGCAGTCACTTGAGGTTGCTCCCGACCTTAAGAAAGTTCTTGCTTACTGTGAAGACCCCTGCGGAGCTGAGGACGGCTTCTCGGGACGTGAGGTTATGGCTGAATTCCGTAAGGCTACAATGATGCCTACGGCTACAAATATGATAGACACAGACTGGCGTCAGATGACCCACTGTATAGCTTTGCAGAGCGTTGATATTCCTCTTGCAGACCCCCATTTCTGGACAATGAACGGCTCAGTCAGAGTAGGTCAGCTTTGCAACGACTTCGGTCTTATGTGGGGCTGTCACTCAAACAACCACTTTGACGTTTCCCTTGCTATGGTTGTTCAGTGTGCAGCGGCTGTTCCCGGAAGAATGAACGGAATCGATACTCACTGGATTTGGCAGGAAGGCAGAGAACGCCTTACAAAGAAGCCTATGGAAATCGTAGGCGGCTGTATCGACCTTCCCAAGACTCCCGGCTTAGGCATCGAGGTAGACAGAGCACAGGTTGAAAAGGCAAGCAAGCTTTATTTCGACAACTGCTTAGGCGCACGCAACGACGCAATCGGCATGCAGTATCTTATCCCCGGCTGGAAGTTCGACCCCAAGAAGCCCTGTTTAGTAAGATAAAATTTGAATGTGTCAATTCGTAGGGGCGGGGCTTGCTCCGCCCGTATGTGATTGATTTAAATAACATAAATTTATAAACACATTAAAGGAGGGATTTTTTTGGAGGCAAAAGGAACACCTATTATAACTGGAACGCCTGTTATAACGGATATGCAGGTTATTCCCGTGGCTGGCTATGACAGTATGCTTATGACATTAAGCGGCGCACACGCACCTTGGTTTACGAGAAATCTTGTAATTTTAAAGGACAGTGCAGGTCATACCGGCATAGGCGAAATTCACGGCGGAGACTATACCTGTGATGCTTTAAAAAGCTGTATACCCCTTGTTGTGGGACAGCCTGTGGGAAAATACCGCAGTGTTTTAAGCGCTATTCACAAGGGAAGCAAAAGAGCCGCAGAGGACGACGGCGAGGGAATTCAAACTCTTGACATCAGCAAGCTTAAATTTGTTGTAAAAGCAGAATGGGCAATCGAGTGTGCTATGATTGATCTTTTGGGACAATATCTTAATCTGCCCATGTGTGAGCTTTTAGGCGAAGGAAAGCAGCGTGACAGGGTTGAAACACTTGGCTATCTTTTCTACGTAAGCGACAAGGAAAAGGCAAAGCCGGATCTTCCCTATATTGACGAATCCGACAGCAGCGACCCCTGGTTTAGGTTAAGACGTCAGGAGATGCTTACACCTGAAAGAATTGTAGAACAGGCTCAGGTTTTAAACGAAAAATACGGCTTTAAAAACTTTAAGCTTAAGGGCGGAGTTTTAAAGGGTTCGGAGGAAATGGAGGCTGTAAGAGCCTTAAAGAAGGCATTCCCAAACGGCAGAATAAACATCGACCCCAACGGAGCATGGAGCTTAACTGAAGCTATTGAAATCTGCAAGCCTATGGAAGGAATTTTAACCTACATAGAAGATCCCTGCGGCCCCGAAGCAGGCTATTCAAGCAGAGAGGTTATGGCAGAGTTTAAAAACGCCGTAAATCTGCCTGTTGCTACAAATATGATAGCTACAGACTGGAGACAGTTCTATCATGCGGCGGCGCTTAAATCCGTTGATATAGTTCTTGCAGACCCCCACTTCTGGGGCTTCGGCGGAAGCGTTCGTATGGCTCAGATTTTAAATGACTGGGGGCTTACATGGGGTTCTCACTCGAATAACCATTTCGACATCACTCTTACGGCATTCGCCCACGTTGCCGCAGCGGCACCGGGCAAGCCCACCGCTCTTGACACTCACTGGATTTGGCAGGACGGACAGAATCTTCTGAAGGACACTCCTCAGATTGTTGACGGATATTTACAGGTTCCCGACAAGCCGGGCTTGGGCGTAACAATCGATATGGACAAGGTTATGGAGGCAAACGCTCTTTACAACAAGCTGCCCTCTCATGACAGAAATGATGCCTTGGCTATGCAGTATTTAATACCCGACTGGGTTTATGACTGCAATAAGCCTGCTCTTGTAAGGTGATGTGTTTAAAAAATAAAGAGGAGGAATATTAATGTTTTTCAAAAAATACGGCGACATTGTCGTAGGCATAATCTTTATGGTTATATCTGCGGCAATGATCCTTATGGCATTACAGCTCCCCAAATCGGCTATTATCGATATAGGGCCGGAGTTTATGCCTCTTGTAATCGGCGGTATAACCTTTGCCTTGGCAGCAGCTCTTACGGTTATATCGGTTATAGGCTTAAAGGGCAAGCTTGCTGCTCTTGAGGGAGAAGAAGCTCCCGACTGTGACTACAAGCGTGTAATTTCAAGCTTCATACTTATGCTGATTTATGTGTTTGTTTTACAGCCCGTTGGTTTTATTATAAGCACCCTGGTTTATCTTTTCTTACAGATTATGGTTTTGTCTCCGGCTGACCAAAGAGGCAAAAAGCAGATAATTCAGGTTATTATAATAGATATATTGTTTACTGTTATAGTATTCTTCTTGTTCCGCTACGGCTTCAAGATTATACTTCCCACAGGCTTATTAAATTTTTAAGGAGGTATAAGTATGGAATCATTACAACTTTTGGGTCAGGGCTTTATGACGGTTTTACAGCCTGCTTCACTTGCTCTGATGATTGCCGGCGTAGCCGTAGGTATTATTTTCGGCTCTATTCCCGGTCTTAGCGCTTCAATGGCAGTTGCACTGTTTCTGCCTTTAACCTTCAGTATGACCCCCACACTGGGTATGAACACACTTGTTGCCGTATATATCGGCGGCATATCAGGCGGTCTTATTTCGGCAATTCTTCTGAATATGCCCGGTACGGCCTCCTCAATCGCCACAACCTTTGACGGCCACCCAATGGCCAAAAAGGGCGAGGCTATGAAGGCTCTGGGCGTAGGTATTGTTTTCTCATTCTTAGGTTCGATTTTCTCGTTTATAATTCTTACATTCTGCGCACCTCTTCTTGCAGATGTAGCCCTTCAGTTTACACCGGCTGAGAACTTCGGTATCTGCTTCTTTGCTCTTACAATGGTTGCGGTTCTCGCCTCCGGAAATATGCTTAAAGGTCTTCTTGCAGGTATGCTGGGACTTATGTTTACCCTCGTAGGTATGGCGCCTATCGACGGAACAGCCCGTTTCACCTTCGGAGCAACAAGCCTCTTAAACGGCTTTGACCAGCTTCCTACTCTTATAGGTATATTCGCTATTTCCGATATTTTAAAAACGGTTGAATCAATGGGCAGCGGCAAGCTTCAGACCATGGCTGTTAAAAAGGTTAAGGGCTTCGGCTTCTCCTTAAAGGAATTTGTAAGCTGGCTTCCCAACTACTTCCGCTCGGCAATAATCGGTACCGGAATAGGTATTCTCCCCGGTATAGGCGGTTCAACCTCGGGTATGTTATCCTATGTTACGGCAAAGAAAATGTCTAAACACCCCGAAGAATTCGGACAGGGTTGCCCCGAGGGCATAGTTGCCACGGAGGCGGCAAACAACGCTACAATCGGCGGCGCTATGATTCCCCTTCTTGTTTTGGGTATCCCCGGCGACGGCGTTACGGCTATGATGTTAGGCGGCTTCCTTATTCACGGCTTATCGGCAGGTCCTCTTCTTTTCGTAAAGAACGGCGATGTTGTATACGATATCTTCGCCGCCTGCATGGTTTGCTCACTTATAATGTTAATCGTTGAATGGACTTGTATTAAGGGCTTCGTTCAGGTTCTTAAGGTTCCCAAGCATATTCTTCTTCCCCTTATACTCGTTCTCTGCTGCGTAGGCGCTTACGCAACAAACAACCGTATATTCGACGTTCAGTCGGTACTTCTCTTCGGCGCAATAGGTTATTTATATCATAAATTCGACCTGCCCACAACACCCTTCGTTCTCTGCTTCCTTATAGGTGAAATGCTTGAGACATACTTAAGAAGAGGCATTATGGAATATAAGAGCTTCACAAGCTTCTTCCAAAGACCTATTTTCGATGTGTTCTTCTTCATCGCAATTGCCGTTCTTGTATGGTCGGTATTTAAGGAAGTAAAAGCAAGCAGAGCCAAAAAGACAGCGTAACTTAATAAAATAATAAATAAAATAATGAAAAGGAGATTTTAAAATGAAAAGAAAACTTTTAGCAACACTTATGGCCGGAATTTTCGTTATAAGCCTTGCAGGCTGCGGCGGCTCATCTGATTCATCGGCAAACTCATCATCTGACTCTTCATCAGCTTCCGCTGAAACAGCAGACGGCAGCTGGGAGCCCTCATCAACAGTTTCAATCGTTGTTCCTGCAGGAGCAGGCGGCGACACAGACCTTACAGCCCGTGTTTTTGCTCAGTATGCAAAGGAGCTTACAGGCCATGACTTTATCGTAGTTAATGCAAACGGCGCAGCAGGCTCAGTAGCTTCAAACCAGGTTCTCGAAGCAGCAGCTGACGGATGTACATTCCTTTACGGCCACACTCTCGTTAACGTAGCAAACATTGCAGGCGTTACAGACTTCAACTACACAGCTTTCAAGTTAGGCCCCACATTTGCTAAGAACCCCGCTCAGCAGCTTTATGTAAACTCAGACGAATATGCTGACCTTGACGAATTCATCGAAGCAGCAAAGGCAGCCCCCGGCGAGCTTAAGGTCGGTACAGAGGTAGGCGCTTACACATATTACGAAACACTTGCTTTCGAAAAAGCAGCAGGCATCGACCTTGACCTTATCGACGTAGGCTCAAACGCAGACAAGATTACAGCTATGCTTTCAGGCCAGATTGACTTGCTCCCCGTTGCTTATCTTACAGCTAAGGACTACCTTGATGCAGGCCAGTTTAACTGTATCGGCGCTCCCACAGAGGAAAGATATGACCTTATAGCAGACATCCCCACATTCACAGAACAGGGCATCGACTTCGTATTCCCCGACCTTGACTACTCCTTCTACTTCCCTGCTGATACACCGGACGAGGTTATCGACTGGTATGACAACTTAGTTCAGGAAATTTTGGCAGACGAAGAAGCTCAGCAGGCTATCGCAGACATCAACGTAATTCCCTACTACTTAAGCCCCGAAGATTCGGCAATAAATGAGGAAGAAATGTTTGCAGCCATCAGCGAAGTAGCAGCCGAGGTTCAATAAGACAGCAAGAGCAAGCCGCTCTCTGAATCCATAAAAATCTTCCTAAAATGTATGTAGACCAACCCTGCCTCAGCAGTGATAACTCTCAGGCAGGGTTATCGTCTTAAAACCATAGTTCCATAAAGCTTTTTTACAAAAGGAGAGGTGTCCACACTCTTTTCTTAAAACGAAAGCCGGTCATAGCTGACCGATGTTTCTTATGATACTATTCTCCTCTCTTTTAGATATCTATCCCATAAAAAGACTAAGTGCCGAAGGAGGGGAAAACCTCCGTGCATTTCCGAGGACACCTCTCCCTTTGAAAGAAAGCTTTGCAAAAAATACACGAAATTTCATCTGAATTATATTTATTTTTTCGGCAAAACGTGTTATTATATACACATAAAAAATTTAAAAGGAGGAAGTTACAATGGAATATATTAAATCATCACAGAATTATA
>JAJQCI010000286.1 GCA_021202835.1 Clostridiales bacterium
TTCATATATATCCTCAAGCTTGCGTACCCTTTCAGTTGAAATTTTGCACTTGCCGATTTCTTTCAAATATTCTTTTTTAGTCATTTTATCTGCCTCCTAACATTGTATCCAGCTTGCTGTAAGGGCTGTCAGGTGAATGTATTCCCTGTTTGTCATAATGCTCATTAGCGTGCAGAGGGGTTATATTGTCAACCTCATTTTTACCGCCCATACTCAAAGGCTGAATATGATGTGCATCATAATCTCCTCCGGCTTGTCTTATAATCTTTCCGTTTGCAGAATACACATCCTCCTCATACTTGGGCCATTCCTGTCCGTTTTTAGTTTCCCATTGGCTTTTCAAATCGCCTTTTATATCGTTAAACTCTTCACGTTTTTCGGCAACTTCCTCAGGTGATAATTTTTCCAAATCAGATGCTTCAATAGGATTTTCGGGAAGAGTTTCGGGACAATCGGAGCGATTTTGCAAATCATCATAATAATCATTTAAAACTTCCTTCAAATCGTTCTCCTGAACATCTGCAGGAGATTCACCGTAATCATCGGAAAACATTTTTTCAAATGTATCCTTTGCTTCGGGATCTACTTCTATTTTAGACTCCGGAGTTTCAATATTTTCCAAACCTTCTAATGCCAAACCTTTGCCTAACATTTATGCCTTACCCCCTTTATTTTTTTATATATTTAAAGAACTCATTATAAAGTTCAGATGACAAATTATTTTTCTTGGTCTCGTTGAACTCGTTTACTATTATGCTGAGTATTTTATCTCTTTCTGTCTTTTCAAGCTGTGAAATATCCGGCTCCAAAGCCTCAAGCATTAAATCATACCATAAGCCCATATTTTTTCTTTCGGCGTTTGATAATCCCAAAGCAGTTTCCGAATTGAAAACACCGTAGATGATTTTGCTTCTGAGATTTTTGATTTTATCAATGCTTTCCTCTTTTATAAACCTGAAAATATTTGCCTTTGTTTCTGCCGTAAGCTGCATTTTGTAAACAGAGTTTTCGAGCTTTTTGATCTCATTTTTATCAAAACCGAACTTTTCATATGCAGGCTGAAGTATATATTTAATTAATTTTGCTTTTTGTTTATTATCGTAATCTTTATCTGAAATACGGTGTGAATACTTAAAATCTTCACCGTTTTCATTCTTAAATTCTTTTACCTTGCAAAGCACAGGCTCAAGCCAGTTATTTTGATAAACTGCCGCAACACCTGTTTCGAGCTTGGTAAGCTCTGTGATTTGGTCGTCATTAAGGGCGGCGGCCTTACCCACAAGCTCTCTGTCGGAAAGGTCGGGAAGTCTTAATATAATCTTGGTATTTGTGTTTCTGATAACGGACATATCAAGAAGTCCCGGAGACTGGTCAGCTATTATAAAGCCTTCTCCGTAGGTTCTCATTTCGGCTATGGAGTTGGCAAGCATTTCAACGGATTTGCCCAAAAGGTTTGATGTTTCGGAAGACTGTTCTGTTGAGGTGCGCTTGAGAAGATTGTGGGCTTCTTCAAGAACCGTTAAGTGTCTGAGTTTCATGTTGCTTTCAGCTCTCTCCGACATTCTGTATTCCTGCATTTTCATAACAAGCAGACCCATAATAAGAGATTTTGTTTCCGTTGAACCTACTCTGCTTAAATCAACAATAACATTCTTATCATATAATTCCTCATTGGAAAGCTCATTTGCGGTAAAAATCTGACTGTAAAGGCCGTTTGTCAAAGACTTAACTCTCGTACACAGTGCACCCGTATAATCTCCCTTGCTGTCGGAAGAATACTTCGATTCTTCCATAACAATGTTAATCTGCTGTAAAACGTCAACAAACCCCGGATAGAGTTTAACGCCCTCATCACTTACATATTTACACTCCGATTCATTTAAGTCCCAGCCTGCCTTAATATAAGCTCTCTCAACTGCGTCCTTCAGAACTGCCGGCATAGCCGCATACATGGGCCAACAGACATTGAATATTTCAATAAGCCTGTCTATATGCTCTAAAACATGAACATCTTCGGGAAAGCTGAAAGGATTTATTCTCAGCAAGTCGGTCTTTTTGTTGTTTGTGCCGTAAACACTTACGTTTTTTCTGCCACCGAAAACGTCCTTGTATTCGCCCTTTGCCGGCTCAATAACAAGGAAATTTACACCCTGCTTGTCCGCTTCTTCTAATATGTGGTAAACCGTATTTGACTTGCCCGAACCTGTTGAACCGGTAATAAAGGTATGAGATGCAAGTCCTTCAATGTTTAAATTCACATTTGAACCTGTTTCAACCTGACCCATATGATATACCTTACCGAGCTTTATTTCTCGTGAATCTTCAGAAGCCTTGAGCCCTTTGTCCGTCACGTTTCTGCCGAACTCTGCGTGTTCTATAACGGGAAGTCCGTAAACAGAACGTGTAGGTAAGCCTAAATGCAAGGGAAGCTCCATACCGCTGACAATCGTACCGGCAGTATAGGCTATAAAATCCTCGCCCGATTTTATTTCATCTGAAAGGGGCATAGCAAATATGGGGTGAACAAACCTTTTCAGATAGTTCTTCATAGCGGAAATCTTATCTTTTTCTTTCCAAGAATTGATAGCCCCGCTTTCCACAGACGAACCTTCACCTATCATAAGCGCCCTGTATGTATTGGCTGCCAAAAGACTGCTTTCCTGTTTAGCCGCCAAAAAATATGCTCCGCAGCTGTAAGCGCCGTAGTCCTCGCCTTCCTGCGTTCTTTTAAGCTGTTCTTCAATACGTTTAAGCATTTCCTGAATGGGCTTGTTTGTGTTCTCAATTTGGAGAGTTCTGCCTGTTCCCGTTGTGTCCGTTGTTCCTTTTGTACTGGTTGAGCTTTTACCTTTGGTGTCAATATAAGTTGTTCCGGCGGAATCGGTATCGGCTTTTCCTCGGTTTACCGCACCGAACAAGCCGAGAGTTTTGCCTATTGAGCTTACAACACCGCTTGCGGTGGAAGCTCCTCTTAATGCGCCACCAATAGCTCCTGCGGCTGCCAGTGCTCCGCCCACAACAGGGGCAGCAACAGCTACAGCTGTTCCGATTACGCTTAATGCACCGCCTACTCTTGAAACTCCTGTGGGAGAGGAAATTGATGAAGAAGTTCCCGAACTGGTTGAACCGCCAAAGTTAAGCCCCATACTCCAGCCGGAGCTGTTTGTGTGAGCCTGTGTGGAATTTGTTCCTTCCGAAATGGATTCTGAAATGCCTTCGCTCAAGCTTTCCATAACGGCTCTGCTTTCATTTTCATTGTATGACCATACACTTTTGCCGAAAGATGAAAGAGTGCTGTATAAATTTTCATATCCGTTTCTTATCAAAGCCTGTTCGTCTCCCGAAATAGGCTCTGCGATAAATACAGTGGTATATGCATTTCCTCTCATTGTGTCAATAAATCTTTCAATACCCTGAATAAAAGACTTTTCTTCCGTTTTTGACTTATCTCTCGCCGAAGCAACACAGGAAACAGACGATATATTTTTAATGTGATTTCCGAAAATTTCATCAATTATTTTCTGCATACCTTCCTGTGACGGTATATCGCTGATTTTCGTGCCGGGGAAGTTGCTTTTTATTCCGTTTTTGAGGGTTTTAAAAGATGTGGTTAAATTTGGTCTGTCTTCGCCGTTGTTTCTGACACCCATATATATTTTTGCCGGAGCATTGTTGCTTTCAACATCAACAATTACAGCGACACTGCACCCCAACAGCATACTTGCATGATAAACAGTTGACAGCTTTTGAAAAATGTCCTCTCCTTTTTTACAGGTCAGTTCTTCAATCTGAAAAAACCTCAAACAGCTCGCCGCATCTTCGTCAAGCAAAGCCGGAGTAGGCTCAACCAAGGGATAATTTTCAAGATCAGCAAGATATCTCTTATAAACAGTATGCTGTGCCAGCCCGAGAGCTTTGTTAAGTTCATTATAGCTTCTTACATCTAAAGTGTTATTGTCCATTTTTTACCTCCTAACTTCCTTCAAAATCACATTGCTTCTTTATAGCGTTAATAACCTATATTTTTAAGTTTGTTCTCCGCTTTTTCGTTTCCGTTTTCGGCGGCTTTTTCATATCATTCAATAGCCTTTGATAAATTCTGATTTACACCTTTTCCGGTTTCGTAGAATTCACCTATTAAATACTGAGCTTCGTCATGATCGTTTTCAGCTGCCATTTCAAGCCATTTTGCACTTTCTTTATAGTTCCATACCAAAAAGCTTTTATAATAACAGCCTAAATTGTATTGTGCATTCGAATTTCCCTGTTCTGCCGATGCTTTATACCATTTTACAGCTTCATCATAACTTATTTTTACTCCGTATCCGTTTTCATAACAAACACCGAGCATGTTTTGAGCCGTACTGCTTCCGTCTTCGGCAGCAATGGTAAACCATTCTACTGCTGTTTGGTAATCCCTTCTTCCGGATTTTGTTTTGCCGTCGAAATACATTGCTCCCACAAGGTAGGCAGAATAACTTTCTCCGCCGTAATATGCTTCCTTATACCATTTTTCCGCTTCTCCGTAGTCTTGATTATGAAAATAAAGATGCCCCAATTCAATTTTCGCATCGGAATTGCCGTTTTCAGCCGCCATTTTATACCACTTTATTGCTTCTCTTTCATTTTTTTCCACACCATATCCGCCACTATAGCAATTACCGAGATTATACATTGCTTCATCATCCGGAGTTTCATTTTCAACAGCCATTTTATACCATCTCACTGCTTCTTCTTCATCATAGTCTTCCATGCCATATCCGTTTTGATAGAATTCTCCAACTCTGTTTTGAGCTCCTGAATGACCTTGTTCGGCAGATTTCCTGTACCATTTTAAAGCCTCAGCCATTGCTTCATCATAACCTAAAGGCATATCTCTTTCTTTATAAAGCTGCTCGGCAAAAATATACTGTATATACATATCTCCCGATTCGGCAGCCTTCCTATACCAATATAATGCCTTATTGACATCTTTTTTTACTCCGCTTCCGTCTTGATAAGCAAATGCTAAGCTTTCCTGTGCTTTTGCATAATCCTGCTCAGCAGCTTTCATATACCATTTTACTGCTTCTGCCTTGTTTTCTCTGACACCATATCCGTAATTATAACAATCGCCCAATTCATACTGGGCTTCATCATAACCCTGTTCGGCAGACTTTCTATACCAATTTACAGCTTCTTTTTTATCTTCATTTACCCCATCGCCGTAAAAGTAGCAATCTCCTAAACAACATTGCGCTAAATCATTTCCCTGTTCAGCCGACTTTCTATACCAATTTACAGCTTCCTTATAATCTTTATCAATACCCATTCCGTCAAAATAACAACCACCTAAATAACATTGTGCAAATTCATCACCTTGCTCGGCAGCCTTTCTGAACCATTTTACGGCTTCCTTATAATTTTCATCTACTCCATTTCCATCAATATAACATTCTCCGAGTTTGCATTGAGCTTCTGAATTTCCGCTTTCGGCTAATTTGATAATTCTGTTCAGTGATTCCTTATTGTTAGGGTCAATATCTAAATCATCTGAATTAACCTCAAATAATTTTTCGCGTGCAGCCATATATCCGTTTTCATCGGCTTTTTTGAGCCAATATTCAGCTTTTTCTCTGTCTTCTCTGACACCTTCGCCTATCAAATACATTGAACCCAGTCTATACTGAGCTTCAGCACATCCGGCTTTTGCAGATGCTTCAAACAATTTTACAGCTTCTTTGAAATTTTGTCTTACACCCTTGCCCTCTGCATAGCATACCGCCATCTTGCATTGTGCTTCCATGTCTCTGCTTATATCTATGCCGTCAATCCAACGAAGGGCTTCTCTTACATTCTGATTAACTCCCAAACCGTCTATGTATATTTCAAACAGCTTTATTTTTGAAGCTTCGTCACCCTGTTCAGCCGCTTTTTCAAAATAGTCAAGTGCATTTGAGATTGCATCATCGGTATCTATTTTGATGCCAATGTCAATTCCCTTATAGCAGTTTAAATAATACTCTCCCACCTTATACTGAGCTTCAACGGAATTTCCGTAATCGGCGGCATTTATATAGCAGTTAAGAGCTTTTTTATACAGACCTCTGTGTTCTGCCTTTCTTGCATCTGCCAAATTTCTCTCGGCAACGTCATCTGTTTCAAGACCGTCGGCACTGCTTCCGAAGCCCAGTTTGCCTATACAATCCTCAAAAATATGCTTGCTTTCTTTAGGTCCTTGAAATTCAAAACTTATCGATGCATTCCTATCGTCAATAAACTTTTGTATTTCAGTAATCAAGCCTTCCCAGCCGTCTCTGCCGCCCGATGGAGAAAACCAGTCTCTGATGGGCTTGTCTTCAATAGCAAAAACATCCATATCAACCCCGTCAACCGTAACTGACTCCAACATATCCGAATAAATTATTACAACTCTTACCTTTGACATATTATACCTCCGCTTAAAACTATAATGTTTATAAATAATCCAAAAGCCTTAAATCATCATTATTCTCAATGATATTCATGAAGGCTTATTTTCCAAACGTTCTTTCGCTTCCAAAGCCCTTTTATGCCATTCGGCGGCTTCCTGTCTGTCTTTTTTTACGCCTATTCCTTTTTCATAACATTCGGCAAGTCTTTCCTGTGCTTTTATATCGCCGCTGTTTGCAGCAGTTGTATAAAATTTAATAAAATCATTGCCTCTCTTTTTTAACCTGTACACATCTCCCAAGTTGGTTATTGCCGGAGTATAGCTTTGATTTGCGGCTTTTTCAAACCAATATTCGGCTTTATACATATCTCTGTTGAAATATAATTCTCCCAGCTTATTTTGAGCTTTGGCATTGCCCTTGTTTGCCAGTGAAATAAGTTCCACTTCACCCAATTTAGGAGATTCTGCAGAATTTGTGTTTTCTGAGCCGTCGGAAATTTCCTCACCCAACTCATTTAAAAATTTTTTCGCTTCCTCACATTCCTGTTTTGCAGCCATTCTGCACCATTTAACGGCTTCATCTCTGTCGGCAACGACCCCACAGCCTTTATAATAACATTCAGCCAGTTTATACTGTCCTTTATCATAGCCTTGATTTGCCGCTTCAATATAATATTTTATTGCCACAGAATAGCTTTTTCTGTTAAAATGACAGTCTCCGAAGTTGACACAGGCCGGAGCATAATTTTTTTCAGCTGCCCTTTTAAACCAATATTCAGCCTGTTTTGCATCTTTTCCTACCCCGTATCCGTATTTGTAACACTCACCGACTATATTTTGAGCTTCAACATCGCCCTTTCCGGCTAAAGGCATTATTTTTTTGAAATCACTTTTGGTATAATCGGCTGTAGGCGGAGTATATTTCTGAATATATGAAAATTTTGGGGATTCTGTTTTATCATTAGGCTTTAGGAGTCTTGAATAAGGACTTTCCGTTTTAGGTGATAAAAGCTTTGGGGATGGCTTTTCTTCCTCATGTGCAACCTTTTTTACCGAAGTATCCGTTTCCTTGTAGCCGCTGTATATTTTCTTAACTTCATCTTTTATCTCCTTATTATGGGAAATATGTACACTTATTCCATAATTACTGATTTTGGCTTTAGCTTCCTTATTTCCGTTTTCCGCTGCTTCTACAAGCCACATTGCAGCAGTTCGAGTATCTTTGGCAACACCTATTCCCTTACTGTATATTTCATATAATTTCATTTGTGAATCCGTATGGTTTTGCTTTGCTGCTTCCCGATAATAATTTACAGCTTCGGAAATAGCCTTTTTGGGGGCAATGCCCATAGAGTCATTTTCTCCCTTGTAAATACTGAAATAGTATTCGGCAACTTTGTATTGAGCTTCTGCCGAACCACTGTTTGCCGCTGACAAATACAGCTTAAAGGCTTCGTTATATAAACCCTTGTGTTCCTGTTTTAAAGCACTTTTCATATTTCTTCGGTTTATTTCTTCCTCTGAAATTCCGTTTGTGCCGCAGTCAAAACCATATTTTTGCAAGTAGTTTTCAAAAGTATTTTTGTATTCCTGTGCACCGTAAAATTCAAATTTTAAATCGGCTTCATTGTCATCTATAAAGTTTTTAATTTCGGTTATCAAACCTTCCCAACCGTCTCTTCCTCCGGACGGTGAAAACCATTCTGAAATAGGCTTGTCTTCTATTACAGAAATACCTTCCATTTTTTCTCCATCAACAGAAATGGATTCTAATTTATTGGAATAAAGTATAATAACTCTTACCTCTGACATTTTTTTGCCCCCTCTATAAATATTCAACTTCTTCTATATTATTACCTTGGCTTTTAAGCCACATATTATACTAAACGCCGATGAGATTTGCAAATATATAGTTTAATAAAATATCTTAACAACAGTTCAGCATAAATTTATGCAGCTATTTAAGGCGTTTAGTATAACACCTTTGCCGAAAACTTCAGCCGATATTGTATAAATACCACTTTCTTCCGAAATAATCTGAGCCATTGGCAGCCTGTCCAAAACAGCTTCTACAGAATCACCTGTATATTTAAACGTTACCTTTTGCAGCCTGCCGCCGTACATAAACTGAATACGCTTTCGAAACTCGCCTTCCTCGAATCTGTCTTTGTAGGGAATGTGGAAGGTTTCGTTTAGGACTTTCAGACTTTGTATTCTGTCTATTCGGTAGATTGTAGGGAAGGAGTCGTTTAAGACATCGAAATTCTTTTTGACTTCTTCGTCGTCTATAAAGGCTGTCAGGTAGAAATAGTATTCCGAAAACATAATAGCAAGGGGTTTTAGCTTGCGTCTGACTATAGCCTTGTCCTTGGTTCGGAGATAGTCTATTTCTATATATTTGGTTTTCCTTATGACCTGACCCAGTTCCCACATTGTGTCTATGAAGACCTTGCCGTGGTGAGGCTCTATGTAGTGAAATTCCTCATTGCTTATCAAATCCCTCACAAGTCGCTGATTTTCCTTGGGAATACACATTTCTATGAGTTTGTCCAACATATTCTGCATTTCCGGCTTGGTAAAGGCTCGGCTGTCCAAAAGAATTTTGCATATTGCCAAAATTTCGCTGTTTATCAGCTTGGCATTGTAAACCCTTTCGAGATAATAGCCTTTAGCCTTGCGGTCGTAGACTATGTTATCAACAGAACCATAGTGGCAGTTAGTGCTGATATAGCTTCTTATTTCATCAATATCCCGCTGAATGGTTCTCTCGTTGACGCCGCAGCGGATTGCCTCATCTTTTTTGTTTATGACCTCACCGTCCATAAACCGCCTGTATATTTCAAGTATCCTGCTCAATC
>JAJQCI010000241.1:0-1895 GCA_021202835.1 Clostridiales bacterium
TTTTTTGTTTTTTAAATCACGTTAAATATATAGGAATATCAAAAATTCTTTAATTTAATTTTAACACTATGTAAAAAACTATAAATAACAAATATTTACAACCTTAAAATGATATACACATAGCTATTAAAGCTCTCCATATGAGTGTTATAAATTGATATATATTTTTGAGCAAATTAAGTAAGTATACAAAATTTGTATGCCTATATATAAGATATAAGCATTTTACATAAGAAAAATTAAAGTTTATAATATAACTGCGGATGAAATGAAAATATGAGGAGGCAGTGTTATGAAAAAGATTTTTGATTTGCTGACATTGATTGTTTTTACCGCATCTTTAACAGCTTGCGGTAAAAACGAAGTTGAAGTTTTAAGAGCAAATATCAATGCTGATGTTTCTGAAAGCGGTACGGAAGAAGCAGCCACGGGAACGGAAAAGAAAGAATTGGAAACAGATTCGGAAATTAACGTAAAGATAACAGTCGGTGATACTGTGCTTTATGCGGTAATGGAAAATAATGTTACAACACAGGCTATTATAGAGCAAATGCCCTTAACTTTGCCTATGACAGATTTATATGGTCGGGAAATGTGTTACAGATACGGAGCATATGCCTTGCCTACGGACGAACTGAGAAGTAACAGTTATGAAATCGGTGACATAGCATATTGGCCGCCCGGCGGAAGTTTGGTTATACTTTATGAGCAAAACGGAGAACGTTTTGAAAGACAACATTTAGGACACATTGATTCTGGTGTTGAAATCTTCAAAAACACAGGGGATACCGATGTTACTTTTGAATTGGCTGAATAGGCTCTGTTATGTATATCAGATTGACTGTTTTTGTAAAATATAAATTTTAAGCATATTTTTATAAAAGTATTTGCTATGCGGATATATTTCTGGTACAATTAAGAAAAAAATGCGGAGGGAAAAGTTTATGGAACTTAGAGTTTTACAGTATTTTTGGACAGTTGTGAGAGAAGAAAATATATCAAAGGCGGCAGAGGTGCTGCACGTTACGCAGCCTACTTTAAGCAGGCAAATATCACAGCTTGAGGAGGAACTCGGTGTTCAGCTTTTTATAAGAGGGCGACACCTGGTTCTTACCGATGCAGGAATTATGCTCAGGCGGAGAGCTGAGGAAATTATAGAACTTACAGATAAAATTCAATATGAGGTAAAAGAGCAGGGCGATTTAACGGGAACAATTTCAATAGGCAGCGGTGGTCTGAACTCCCTTAGTGTTATATTTCCGGAAATAATGGAGGGGTTCAGATATAAATATCCGAAAGTAAAATATGACATATATACTAACAATGCAGACCACGTTAAGGAAAGGCTTGACAAAGGACTTCTTGACTTCGGTGTGCTTTTGGAGCCTGTTGACCTTTCAAAATATGACTACATACGGCTTAAAACAAAGGAAAGGTGGGGTGTTCTTACAAGAGCAGATTCGGAGCTTGCCGAAAAAGAGCATATTACTAAAGATGATTTGAGGGATATACCCATTATTACTTCAAACAGAATAGAAATGATGAAAGAGCTTTCAAGCTGGTTTGACAATGATTTCGGCAGTCTGAATATATTTGCCACATATAACATTATAACAAACGTTGCTATGCTTGTTTCAAGCGGAAAGGCAAGTGCGGTTACAATTGAAGGAGCAGTTAATCTTTTTGACCGGGGTATTATGGTTTTCAGACCGCTTTATCCTGAGCTTACAATGACATCCGTTATGGCATGGAAAAAGTTTCAGCCCTTTTCAAAAGCTGCGGAGAAATTTCTTGATTACTTCAAAAGTATACATAAAATGGATACTAAGGTATAAAATATAAGCATTGGACATATAAATAAAACTTTATTATAATATAAGTGTAACAAATAAACA
>JAJQCI010000241.1:1905-8989 GCA_021202835.1 Clostridiales bacterium
CTTATATTTTTTTATGGGAGGTGTGCCTATGACAATAACCGAAGCAAGCGGTATTTTTAATGTTTCCTGCGATGTTTTACGGGAATACGAAAATAACGGCTTGCTGAAAAAAACATCGGAAACATCAAATGAATATTGTGAAGAAGATTTTAATTCCTTGGGACTAATACAGCTGTTATCGGAATCAGGCCTTGCATATGGAGAAATAAAAGAATATTTGGATTTGACAAGTAAGCCCGGAACAGAAGAACAGCAAATAAGCATATTGAGAAAATTAAGGTATACGATATTAAACAGTGTACATAAAAATCAAAAAATGCTTGATAAAATCGATTTTATTATATGGAATAAGAAGAAGGAGGAAAGCCTATGAGTTATACGATGTATGTACCGACAAAGGTACTGTTCGGAACGGATATGCTTAACGAGTTTCACAAACAAAATATGACCGGAAAAAAGGCTTTGATTGTAATTTCAAAAGGAAAATCAATAGTTAAAAACGGAACTCTCAGCCGAATAGAACAGGAGCTTGAAAAAGCCGATGTTGAGTATGTGTTATATGATAATGTGGAAGCCAATCCTTCAAAAGCAACAGTTATGTCGGGATCTGACTTTGCCAAAAGAAATAATTGTGATTTTATTGTTGCCGCAGGCGGAGGAAGTGTAATCGATGTCTCAAAAGCCATAGCACTTATGGCGGTAAACAGCGGTGACTATTGGGACTACATAACAAGCGGCTCAGGTAAAGGAAAGGCTGTAGAAAACAAACCTTTGCCTATTATAGCAATTACAACAACGGCAGGCACAGGTTCGGAAACCGATAGTGCCTGCGTTATTACAAACGAAAGCACCAATGAAAAAACGGGTTTCGGAAATCCTTCGCTGTTTCCCGTACTGGCAATTGTTGACCCTAAGCTTATGATTACAGTACCCCCTGCATATACAGCATATCAAGGCTTTGACGCTTTATTTCACAGCGTGGAATGTTATATTTCAAAAAAAGCAAATTGTATGAGTACTATGTATGCACTTACGGCAATAGAAAATATTGCAAAATATCTTCCGGCTGCCGTAAATAACGGAAAGGATATAACAGCAAGAGAAAAGGTTGCTTTCGGAAACACGCTGTCGGGAGCCGTAATGACAATAAGCGGCTGTACAAGCGAACATTCACTTGAACATGCTATGAGTGCCTATCACCGGAATCTGCCCCACGGAGCCGGTCTTATTATGATTTCAAAGGCATATTATGAATATTTCATTGAAGCAAAAGTATGTGATGAAAGATTTGTAAAATGGCAAGGGCAATGGGCTTTGAAAATGCGGATAAACCCTGTGATTTTATAACAGCTCTTGAAACTTTAAAAGAAAAATGCTGTGTTTCTGACTTGAAAATGCCGGATTACGGTATTGAACAGGACGAATTTAAAAAAATGGCTTTAAATGCCTTTGAAACAATGGGCAGGCTGTTTGAAAATGACAGAATACAGCTTAACTTAAATGACTGTATTGATATTTATAAAAAATCTTTTTGATGGAGGATTTCAAAATGAAAAAATTTGCAGCTTTATCTTTAGGAGTGATTATGATGATTTCAAACATAAGCGGAACAGTATTCGGAGCCGAAACGGATTCGGAAACACAGGAAAGGATTAATGCTATTGTTGAAAACATTGAAGATGAATTTGAAACAGAAGAGCGTGAAAGCAGAAGCGAGGAAAAGCTTAATGAGCTTTACGGCGAAGAAAATCCCTATGATTTTGAATCCGACCCGGAATATAAGGAGATTATGGAAAATTTCTTATACGGAGAGGTTTATTATCAGGGAAAAATTGACGATAAAACAAGAGAACTTGTAACAATAGCTTCTCTTGTAACCAATCAGCTTACGGCGGAGCTTGAAAATCATATAAATGCTGCCATCAATATCGACATAACCCCGGTTGAAATTAAAGAAGCTGTATATCAGTGTACACCTTATGTGGGTTTCGGAAAGGTTAATCAGGCTCTTGATGTTGTAAACAATGTTTTTGAGGAAAGAGATGTTGAACTGCCCACAGAGGAACAGGGAACGGTAACAGAGGAAAGCAGGACTGAGGACGGTATTAAACAAAGAGCCGAAATCTTCGGAAACAGTACCTACAGCAATCACGAAAATGCCGCAGAGGGACAGGAGCATATTCAATATTATCTTTCGGGAATGTGTTTCGGCGATTTTTACACAAGGGACGGGCTTGACGTTAAAACAAGGGAACTTATAACATTAAGCGTATTGGCATCTTTGGGCGGCTGTGAAAGTCAGCTTAAATCCCACGTTCAGGCAAATTTAAATGTAGGCAATACAAAAGAGGATATGATTGACGTGGTTACCCAGTGTATGCCTTATATAGGTTTTCCGAGGACATTGAATGCAATAAGCTGCATAAACGAAATTACAACTCAGGCAGAAAATTAGGATGGGAGGAATTAACGTGAAAAATAATATTTCAAAAAAAGCAACAACGTTGATTTTAGCGGCGGCAATAAGCTTTTCGGCAGCAATATCAGGCTGCAGTAAAACCACTGCAGAAAGCAATGAAACGAGTGCCGCTGCCATAGAACAATCAGAGTATATTTCCGATGATGAAAATGAAGTAGGCTATACAGCAAATGAACAGTATACATTTGAACTTAATGATGATGTTGAAAGGACACATGTGTCATATAACAACAGATACGGCATTATGATAGCTGCCGATTTATATACACCCAAAGACCTTGATGAATCAAAAAAATATCCTGCTATTGTCGTTGGTCCTCAATACGGAGCTGTTAAAGAGCAAAGTGCAGGCTTATATGCAAATGAGCTTGCAAGCCGAGGTTTCATAACGATAACATTTGACCCTTCATTTATGGGTGAAAGCGGCGGATTATACCGTAATGTATCTTCTCCGGATATTTTTACGGAAAATATCAGTGCCGCAGTTGATTACATAGGTACGCTTTCTTATGTAGACCGTGAAAAAATAGGAGCATTAGGAGTTTGCGGAAGCGGCGGATTTGCTCTTGCAGCTGCACAGGTTGATACAAGAATAAAAGCTGTTGCAACAGCAAGTATGTATGATATGAGCCGTTCTATACAAGAAAGTATGACAGAAACAACTCTTGACGAACTTGCGGAACAGAGATGGATTGATTTTGAAAATGGTTATCCCGAATATAATCCGCTTAGAGGACCGGAACCCATTGAAATAGACGAAATACCCGATAATTTAAGCCTGGCGGCAACAGAGCTTTATGAATATTACGGAACTGTCAGAGGACACCACCCCAATGGTTTAGGAGGATTTACAACTACAAGTCAGCTTTCTTTTATAAACTTTAATCTTTTGGATAAAGTGGATACTATTTCACCAAGACCTATCTTATTAATAGCAGGAGAAAATGCTCATTCATTATATTTCAGTGAGGACGTTTATGAAGCGGCTTCTGAGCCGAAAGAGCTTTATATTGTGCCGAATGCCATACATACAGATTTATATGACCAAATGGATAAAATTCCTTTTGATAAAATCGAGTCATTTTTTACAGAGTATTTAAACGCATAATTGATACGCATATGCGGCAAATAAAATAAATAATCATACATTGCCGCATATGCACCTATTTAAAAATGTACTCCAATAGAACGGAGGTTTGCCTTTATGAAAAAGAAGAAACAGTCGGAGAAAAAACATTGGGACGGTGCAACGGTTTTAGACGGTGCTGCGTTTCGCACCGGATGTGAAGATCACAGCGAAGATTACCCGATTAGCTTTCAGATATTGGGACGAATTGAAAGGAAAATAAGGATATGAAAACGAGAAAATTACGGAATTTAGAAGTTTCGGAAATCGGCTATGGCTGCATGGGACTTTCACATGGCTATGGGGCTGTGCCGGAAAAAAGGAAATCCATTTGGCTGATTCAATTGGCATATGACTTAGGCTGCACTCATTTTGACACGGCGGAAAGCTACACCGAAGGTGCTAATGAAGAACTTGTGGGAGAGGCTTTGCAACCAATTCGGAGTCGGGTGACGATTGCCACAAAACTGCATCTGCTCTCTGCTGAAAATTTGGAACAGCAGATAGAGAGTCGGTTGGACGCTTCGTTGAAACGACTGAGAACCGATTATGTTGATTTGTATTATCAACATCGAAACGAAGCAGATGTTCCGGATGAGGCAGTGGCAGAAGTGATGGGAAAGCTGATTCAAAAAGGAAAAATCCGTGGATGGGGTCAATCTCAGACCTCTCCGAAGGAAATTCGCAGAGCCAATGCGGTAACACCTCTTTCAGCAATTCAAAGTGAGTATTCCATGATGGAGCGAATGTTTGAAAAGAGCGTCATTCCGATCTGCGAGGAGTTGGGAATTGGTTTTGTCGCATTTTCTCCAATGGCAAGTGGTTTCCTGAGTGGGAAATATACAGATAAAATGCAATATTTCGGGGATGATGTTCGCCGTGTTATCACACGGTTTGCCCCTGAGAATGTTGCGGCAAACCAGCCGTTATTGAATATGCTTAATCATTTTGCTGCACAGAAACAAGTGACTCCTGCACAGATTTCTCTTGCATGGATGCTTCATAAAAAGGATTTTGTTGTTCCTATCCCCGGCATGAGAACGGAGGAACGGCTGAAAGAAAATTTTGGTGCTTCCAAAGTAGAATTAACAGAGTCAGAATTTTACGAGATTGAAGCGGAACTGTCCAAAATTGAGATTCATGGAAACCGCACAGATGCAGATATAAAAAAATTGCATAATATGGCAGAGGTATAATTGTGTCTTTCAAAGATGTAATGGCACTGTCTGCACACGAGGAGACAATATATGAAATCAAAGAAAAAAGTACAAATCATTACACTGCTTGTTGTTGTGATCTTGGCAGCAACGGGAACAGGAATTTATTTTTTAACGAGAGATGATGACTCTCAAATATTTGCCGATTCGAATCCAACTGAAACAGACAGGCAGGATGAAAACAATACAATGAAGAACGAATTAGATGGCTTAATTTTATTGGAGGGCGGTACGTTTACAATGGGTAGTCCTGACAATGAACGCCAGAGAGGAACGGACGAGGTTTCCCACCAAGTAACTGTCGATGCATTTTATGTAGATGCTTACGAGGTTACCCAGCAGGATTATGAAGCGGTGATGGGAGAAAACCCAAGTCATTTTAGCGGTGCGAACCTTCCAGTGGAAAATGTAACATGGTACGAAGCGGTTCAGTATTGCAATGCTCTTAGTGAAAGAAGGGGTCTAACACCAGTTTATACTATAGAAGGTAATACAGTCAGTTGGGATAGACGTATGGATGGATATCGGTTGTTGACCGAGGCGGAATGGGAATATGCCGCCAGAGCCGGTACAACCACCGTGTTTTATGATGGGAATCAAATCACCAGCGACAACGCCAATTTTGAAGGTAGTTATCCTTATTTGATTGAAGAAAACTATGTGACTCGCCATGATCCTTCGGTTGTGACCAGTACGAACCGTGGTAAAACAATCGCTGTAAATAGTCTCGCTCCTAACGGCTTTGGTCTCTACAATATGTACGGAAATGTTTCGGAATGGTGCTTTGACTATTATGGCGAATATGACCTTGCACAGACCGTCAATCCTGTGGGTGCGAAATCCGGCTCTCTGAGAGTCAATCGAGGCGGCGGATACAATGATTTTGCGAAGCAGCTTCGCAGTGCTTACCGTTCTGCAACCACACCGGATACTGTCGAACAAAATCTTGGTTTCCGCATTGCACGAAATGCACAGCCGGAAAAAAGCATAGAAGAAACAACCTACAATCTTAATATCCAAACACCGGAAAATCCTCACATTTTGGTGGCTTATTTCTCCCATACCGGCAACACGGAAAATGGAGCACAGATGATTGAAGAACAGCTTGGTGCGGATCTGTTTGAAATTCAGATGACGGAGCCATATCGGGGGAATATTTATGAGGTGTCGCAGCAGGATTTGAATAACGATGTGCGTCCTGCGCTTTCAAGTCATGTAGAGAACATGCCGCAATATGATATCGTGATTTTGGGTTATCCAACTTGGTGGAGCACCATGCCCATGCCAGTATTTACTTTTTTGGAGGAATATGAGTTTTCCGGGAAAGTGATTCTGCCTTTTTCAAGCAATGGCGGAACACGCTTTGGTGACAGCATCTCCGATCTGTCCAAAACGGCAATCGGTGCTTATGTAGGACAGGGCTTTGAATATACCTATTCCGGCGGCAGCAGTTTGTCCGATGATTTGGTCACGTGGCTCTCCAACAACGGAATAGGGGTGAAATAAGCTATGAAACGTACCATCAAAATCTGTGTGGACATAGCGATGTATATCCTTTTTCTCTACCTGATGAGCTACCGGGCAGGCCGGGGGCTATATCTTCACAGTGTGCTTGGCTGTATCCTGTTTGCCGTGTTCCTGTTTCATCATGTGCTGAATCTGCGATGGTATCAGGGGCTTGGAAAAGGAAAATACACCTTGCGAAGAACCATTTTTGTGATGTTGGATTTTCTGCTGCTTGCAGCAATGGTGATTATGGCAATTAGTTCGGTTATGATGTCGGGAGATGTTTTTGCCTTTTCTCCGTTTATGTCTACGCAGTTTGGCAGGGATCTTCATATCTGCTCTACGGCATGGGGATTTTTTCTGACGGTCTTGCATATTGGGTTACATACTAATGTAATATTTGCAAAGTTACGCCACAAGGCAAAAGAAACTATATTCGCATATGTATATGATCTGTTCTTTTTTCTTCTATTTATTGCTGGCGTATGGTGCTTTATCCTAAGCGGATTATGGATGAATATGCTACATATCTCTCGTGAGAATTCGGCATTTTTACCGTTCAATTTCTATGGAGAATACCTAATGACAACCCTTGTGGCTTGTCAGTTCATATATTTGCTTTTGTCGGTAATGAACCGATTAAAAAAGTTACAAAAATAGGAGGTACAAGTAATATGAAGAAAATTTTGATAACAATATTTATAATTTGTATAATCTGTATACTTCCTCTGTGTAAGATATGTAGTTACGTAGATG
>JAJQCI010000029.1 GCA_021202835.1 Clostridiales bacterium
TAGGTGAAATTATTAACAAGCTTGGCTTCGGCCTAATGCGTCTGCCTCAAAAGGACGGCGCCATAGACATTGAACAGGTTAAAACAATGGTGGATAAATTTTTGGAAGCCGGTTTTACATATTTTGACACGGCATGGGCCTACGCAGGAAGTGAGGACGCCATAAGACAGGCCCTCGTAGAGCGCTATCCCCGTGAAAAATTTCAGCTCGCCACAAAAAACGCCGCCTGGATAAACTGCAAAACGAGAGAAGAGGCAGTAAACCAGTTTGAAACCTCTCTTAAACAGACAGGCGCAGGATATTTTGATTTCTATCTTCTCCATAATCTCGGAGAACACAGAACAAAATATTTTGACGACTTCAAAATGTGGAACTTTGTTCTTGAAAAGAAAAAGGAAGGCCTTATTAAGCATGTCGGCTTTTCATTCCACTCCACCCCTGAAGAGCTGGACGAAATTTTAACAGCCCACCCCGAAGCCGAGTTTGTTCAGCTTCAGATAAATTATGCAGACTGGGACAACCCGGCCATACAGTCAAGGGGCTGCTACGAAACAGCAAGAAAACACGGCAAGCCCGTAATAATTATGGAGCCTGTAAAGGGCGGCATGCTTGCCAACCCACCTGAAAGCGTTGAAAAAGTGTTTAAGGCCGCCGACGCCGAGGCCTCCTGCGCTTCATGGGCAATTCGCTTTGCCGCCGATTTGGACGGCATAATAACAGTCCTCTCCGGTATGAGCAATGTCGCTCAAATGGAAGACAATCTTTCATATATGAAGAATTTCAAAAAGCTTTCCGACAGTGAAAGAGAAACTCTTAAAAAGGCCCGTGAAGCCTTAAACGCCATACCCTTAATCCCCTGCACGACCTGTAACTACTGCGCAAAGGTCTGCCCCAAAAACATAGGTATTTCCGGTACGTTTACGGCTATGAATCTGCTGACTCTCTACAGCGACAAAGAAGCCGCAAAGGGTCAGGAGAACTGGCTTGTAGGCGGCCACGGAAAGGCACAGGCCGGGGAATGTATAAAATGCGGCAAATGTGAGGAGGTCTGCCCTCAGCACATAAAAATAAGAACAGAGCTTGAAAAAGCCTCCGCCGCACTTTCATAACAGCATAACAAATTTAAAAAACGGCTGCAAAAGCATATTTGCCTTTGCAGCCTGTTTTTATGGGTTTAAGCGGTAAAGCCCTTTATTATGCGGCTTCCGCTTCTTTTAATATTTGAATTGCGTCTAAGATGTCTACGTTTCCGTCGTGGTTTACGTCAGCTTGACCCATTCCCGAAACATCACCGGATAATATGGAGTCTATAGCCTGTTTCATAATAATAGCTGCGTCTTCGTTATCTGCTACACCGTTGCCGCTTATATCGCCTGTGGCGTTGTTATAAGCGTCTATGATTTCGTCATTGCCGTTGCCGTTTTCCTCAAACTCGATGCTGTACCAGTCATCGCCTGTGTAGATTACGTGTGAAAGATTTTCACAGCCGCTGAAGGCGTAGGCTTGGATATAGCTCATATTCGATGAAACATAAATCTTTTCAAGGCTTGAGCAGAACTGGAAGGCCTGATAGCCTATTTCGGTTACGCTGTCGGCAATTGTAACAGAGGTTACGTTAGACAGATACTGGAAGGCGAAATTGCCTATACGTGTGATTCCGTCTTCAATAACAACAGTTTTTATTTTTTGTCGTTATTCATAACATTCGGGTCTGTATTCGTCGGCAGGCTCCCAACCCCATGCCGGAGCATAATCAGGCATCCAGCCGTTTCCTGAAATCGTGAGAACTCCTCCGTCGGTAATCGACCATCCGAGGTCTGTTGCTCCGTTTTCCGCATATCCTATTGTGTAGTTATATGCGTTTATAAGTGCGGAATTGTTGTCTTCAATGTATATGTTGTTCCAGTCATCCTCCGAACCGCTGTAATATACATTCAGAAGGCTCGGGCAGCTGTCAAATGCACCGTCTGCAACAGTTTCCAGACTTGAGGGAAGTGTTACGCTTCTCAAGTTGGTGCAGCCTTGGAAGGACCAGTTATAAATTATGTTTAAGCCCTCGTGCATTGTCACGTCTGTAAGATTCGTGCAGCCGTAAAGCGCAAATACCCATATATCCGTCACAGATTCGGGTATGTCTAAGCTTGTAATGGGATTTGAAGCAGGACAGTATATTAAGCCTGTCATATCCTTGTTATACAGAATATTATCAACGGAACAGTAGGACGGGTTGTTCTCGTCTACCGTAAGACTTGACACGCTGTTACAGCCGAGGAAAGCATAGCTGCCAAGGCTTGTCAGATTAGCCGAGATTGAAATCGATGTAAGGCTTTCACAGCCCTGGAAAGCATATTCGCCTGTTTTTGTTACCGAATCGGGAATAGATAAGCTTGTGGCGTTTGTCATATATTCAAAAGCACGGGCACCTATCTTTGTTATTCCATCTTCAATAACAATAGCTGTTACTTCTTCTCTCCTGTCATACCATTCGACATCGCTTTCATCCGCATAGTCTGCCATCATACCTGTTCCCGAAATTGTAAGAACGCCGTTTTCATCAATATTCCACGTGATATCAGCCGTATAGGAATTTTCATAGGCACTTATAAGATAGTCATTGTCTCCGCCGAAGCTTATGTTATCCCAGTTTTCTCCGTCATAGATTACGGTTGTAAGTGAATAACATTCGCAGAAGGCCTGCCCTCCTACGCTTGTTAAGCCGGAGGGAAGTGTTACCGTTGTAAGGCTTGTACAGCCGTTAAAGGTTCTCTCCAAAATTTCCGTCACATTGCTTGAAATATATGCGGTTTCAAGTGCCGCACATCCTTCAAATGCACAGTCGCCCAAATATGTAACGCTGTCGGGAATTGTTATTTCCTTCAAAGAAGTACAGCCGGGGAAAGAAGAACCGTATATAGCCGTTACGCTGTCGGGTATGGATACGCTTTCCAAACCATAACATTGGTTAAAGGCATATACGCCTATGCTTGTTACGTTTTCAGGAATCGTAAATGACGTTAAGCTTTCACAGCCTTGGAAGGTGCAGTCCTCTATGATTGTTACTCCCGAGGGAATAGTAAAATCGGTAAGGCTCGAACAGCCGCTGAAAGCACCGTCTTTAATTTCCGTTACGTTTTCGGTTAAATTAATTGTTGTCAAATAAGGATTGCATACAGCATAGCTTCCTATTGATGTTACGCTGTCGGGCACTGTATATTCTGTGAGGTCCGACTTTGCTCTGGGATAAAGAACAAGCTGTGTTTTATCCTTATTAAAATTAAATGCAATACCGTCTTCTGAACTGAAAAGCTCGTTATCTTCGGCAACTGTTATCGATTCCAAACAGAAACAGTTGTGAAGAATACTGCTCAGGGAATTGTTGTCGGCTACTGTATTTAAGCTTGCCGGTATGTTGACAGATTCTATTGTACTTTCGTCAAAAGCTCCGTTTTCAACACACCATAAGCCGTCGGGCAGTGTTACGTTTTGAACATTAGATGCATAGAAAGCACTGTTCATAATATATCCTACGCTGTCGGGAACAGTGTAGTCCTGTGCTTCCTTTCCTGCCGGATATGAATGGAGAGTTCCCATATCGCTGGTGAAAAGAACACCGTCAACACTTACGTAGCTTGGGTTGCCGTCGCTGACTTCAAACGCCTGCAGGCTTGTACAGCCGTTAAATGCACAGCTGCCTATGCTTGTTGTTGCCGTAGGTATCAGCATTGATGTAAGGCTTGAACAGCCGTTAAACGCCCATGAAGCTATATAAACAATTTCGGGGAAATTTATTGACGGAAGACTTGTACAGCCTTCGAATCCGCCGTCATAAATATTTCTCAGGGTTGAGGGAAGAGTTACATCTGTTACATTATAGAAATTGTAGAAAGCACAATTTCCTATAGATGTTATGCCATGATCTACATATATTGAGGTTACGTTGTCTCTTTGATCATACCAAGGCGCCCCCTCATAGTCATAATTGGGCATTTTGCCTGTGCCCGTTACTGTCAGAACGCCGTTCTCAACAGACCAGCTTATTTCAGCCGTGATTGTGTTGTCATAGGCGTTATGAAGACAGTCGTTTCCCTCGTCTATGCTTATGTTTTCCCAGTCGGCTTCTGATCCGTCATAATTTACGGTGGTTAAGCTGTCACAGCCGTCAAAGGCATATTCCTTAACGGTTGTTACGCTTGTGGGAATTGTTACGCTTTCCAAATTTTCGAAGAACTGGAAAGCATAGCTGCCTATACGTGTAATTCCGTCTGAGATAACAACAGAGGTTATGCTGTCAATATCGTTTTCAGCATACCAGGACGCAGTGTAATTTATGTTGTTGGGCATCCATCCGCTTCCGCCTGTTCCGTCGGCAAGTGAAATTGTAAGAACGCCGTCTTCAAGTGTATATACCACGTCGGATACGTTGTTTGTATATTCATAGGCCTCCGTAAGACAGGAGTTGTTGTCTTCGATTGTAATTCCGTCCCAGTTGTCGCCGTTGTATATTACGTTTGAAAGACTATAGCATTCATTGAAAGCGCCGTCATATACATAGTTTACGCTTGAGGGAATTGTTATTGTTGTAAGATTTGAACATCCCTCAAATGCCCAGCTGCTGATAAAGTCAACCCCTTCGGGAATGGTTACGCTTTCAAGATTTGTACATCCACGCACAGCCGAAGCCCAAAGCTCTATTACGGTGTCGAGAATTTCAAGGCTTGTTGCTTCACTTGCAGGAGCGCAAAAATACAGAGAGTTGCCGTTATATAGAGCAAAGTTGTTTTCGCAATAATAGTTTGTGTTATCATCTGATACCGTTATGGTTGCTATACCGGTGCCGCCGAAAGCACGGTGAGCCATACTTGTTACATTTGCCGGTATATATAATTCCGTTATGTTTTTACAGTCTTCAAAGGCACAGTCGCTGATTGTAGTCAGTGTTTCGGGGAAGGTTATTCCCTGAAGATTTGTACATCCGCAGAAAGCCCAGCCGCCTATTGAGGTTAAGCCTTCGGGAAGACTTACGCTTGTTATTTGGTCGAATGTTTCAAAAGAGTGACTTCCTACTGTGGTTATTCCGCTTTCGATAATAACCTCTGTTATGCTGTCCTTATCTTCATGCCAGGGGGTGTCTTCCCAACTGTCATAGCTTGGCATTCTGCCTGTGCCTGAAATCGTAAGAACACCGTTTTCGATTGTATAGGAGATGTCCGCTGTATAATAAGCATTTACAAGGGCGTCATTGCCGCCTTCGATGTTTATGTTGTTCCAGTCGTCTTCACTGCCGTCATAGTTTACGGTTTTAAGACTGTCGCAGCATTCAAAGGCAGATTCTCCTACATATGATAAGCTTGTTGAGACTGTTACGGTTGCAAGGCTCGGAGAGTTGTAGAAGGCTCCGCTCGAAATCTCCGTAACTCCCGTTAAATCGGCGCTTACAAGATTATTGCAGTTTGAGAAGGTCCAATCTCCTATAACCAAATCGGAAGCTCCTTCGGCCACGGTAACGGTTTGAATATTGTCGTTGTAGCCGAATACACTGTTTCTTACATATTTTACCGTGTTGGGAATAACCAAATCAGCTACCTTGGTGTTTGCACAGCCGCAGGCAACAACCTCCGTCATATCCGCAGTATAAACAATTCCGTTTTCATCGGAACAGAAGCTTGTGTTTCCATCGGCTATGGTTATTGTTTCCAAACCTGTACAGTTATCAAATACGCCGCCGCCTATATATGTTACGTTTTCAGGTATCACTATACTTGTTAAATTGTGGCTGCTTTGGAAAGCATAGCCGCCTATTGAAGTAAGAGAATCGGGCAGGGTTATACTGCTTGCCCCTACACACTGGAATGCTATATCGCCGATACTTGTTACGGTTTCGGGTATGCTGACACTTTCAACAGAGCTGCTGCCTGCGAAAGCATAGCTTCCTATGCGTGTTATGCCGCTTTCGATAACAATTGATGTAATATCGTCATAGCTGTCTGCCCAGGGCGCACGGTTTGAATCGCCGTCATAATTTGCCATTTTTCCTGTGCCGGAAACAGTGAGCACGCCGTTTTCGATTGTATAGCTTATGTCGCCTGTTTCATAGGCATTTGTAAGGTATTCGTTGCCTTCGTAAATATTTATGTTGTTCCAGTCGTCCTCACTGCCGTCATAGTTTACGGTTTTGAGACTTGAACAGTCGCCGAAAGCATATTCCTCTATACGGCTTACGCTTGTGGGAATTGTTACACTTTCAAGACTCGTACAGCCTTGGAAAGTATAGCTTGTTATTCTGGGAGCCGAGCCGTAAATATCGGCGCTTACCAAATTAGTACATCCCATAAAAGCCCAGTCGCCTATATAGATATAGTCTCTTTCGGAAATCGTAAGAGTTTCTATAGCCAAACAGTCCGTAAAAGCGTTGTCATAAATATAATTTACGGAATCGGGAATAACAAGATTTGTTATATTCGGGTTGGCCGAGCCTGTGGCATATATAGACGTCATATCCTTGCTGTACAAAATGCCGTTGTCAGAACAGAAATAGTTGCTGTTCTCATCAGCCGTTATGGATTCGAGATTTGCACAGCTTACAAAGGCTCTTCTTGAAATAGAGTTTACATTTTCGGGTATGTTTATGGTTGTTAAATTGTTGCAGTACTGGAATGTATAATCTCCGATTGACTTTAATGAATCGGGAAGAGTTATACTTGTAATTCCGCTTCCTCTGAAAGCTGCGTTTCCTATACTTCTTATGCTTCCGTTTATTGTAATTGTTTCAACAGTTCCGCTGTTGTCAAAAGCCAGCTTTCCTATAGAGGTTACGCCGTCTTCGATTACAATAGAATTAATCTGGTCATAGGAATAATACCAGGGCGCACGGTTGTCATCGTCTTCAGAATAGTCGGGCATACTTCCCGAACCGGTTATGTAAAGAACGCCGTCCTCAATGCTCCAGTCAAATGTGCTGTAGGTAAATGTTACATTATTAAGAGCATCGTTTCCGTTTCCTATGCTGAGGCTGCTCCAGTTATCCTCTGTTCCGTCATAGCTTATATAAGCCAGATTGTCACAGCCGTAGAAAACATCATCGTCTATCCAGTTAATACTTGAGGGCAGATATACGGTTGTTAAGGAAGAACAGCCGTAGAAAAGCTCATTATATAAGCCGTATACTCCGTTGGGAATATATATTTCCTTTAAAGAAGTACAGTTTATAAACACGCCTTCTCCCAAATAGGAAAGATTTCCTTCCGAAAGAGTTACTTCTTCAAGCGCAGTACAGTATGCAAAGGCATGAAGATCCACAGAGCTTACTGTTGAGGGGATTGTTATGCTTGTAAGCTTTTCACAGCCCCAAAAAGCACTGTCGCCTATGTGGTTTAAGCCCTCGGAAAGGGTTATGGTTTCAAGATTTGTACAGTAGTAGAATGCCCAGCCGTCAATATAGCTGACAGATGAAGGCACTGTTACCGATGTTAAATAGGTATTATAGGCAAACACATATTCGTTTATGCCTGTTACACCGTCGGGAACACTGTAGGAAGTACTTGTTTTTGCTGCCGGATAACAGAGAATTTCCGTACAGTCGATATCCAAAAGAACGCCGTCAATACCGCAGTAAGCTTCATTGCCCTCAGCTACAGTTATTTCAGCCAAATAAGCATTTGAAGCAAACGCACCGTAATCGATATAGGTTACGCTTGCAGGAATTTCAAAGGTTGTGGCCGTCAAACCGGAAGGATAAAAAATTATTTCGGTTTGGTCTGAATCCATAAGAACGCCGTCCACCGTACTGTAATTCTGATTTTCCGAGCCTACAGTAATTTCAGCAAGTGAGCTGCAGCCTGAAAAGGCATATTCGCCTATTGAGGTTACAGTAGAAGGAATATATATGCTTGTGAGACTTTCACAGCCGTAAAATACTGCGTAGCCCAAATATTCAAGGCCTTCTGAAAGATTTACTTCGGAAAGTGAAGTACAGCCGTAAAAAGCATATAAGTCAATAGTTTCCACAGTAGAGGGTATTGTTATACTCTTAAGGCTTTCACAGGCGAAAAATGCGCTGTCGCCTATGTGAGTTAAGCCCTCGCTTAAATTTACAGTCTGCAGATTTACACAGTACTGAAATGCCCAGCCGTCGATATATTCGACGCTTGAGGGTACGGTTACGGTTACTAAATGGGTGTTGCCGTAGAATGTGTCTTCATTGATTCCCCTTACACTGTCGGGAATAACATATTCCGTATCGGTTTTTCCCAAGGGATAAAGAACTATGTTTACGGCTGACGTCTCAACTCCTTCGTCGTCTGTATAGTTATATCTTTCATATATAACGTTGTCTTCGACAAAGTAGTTTTCGCCGCCCTCCATAATAATTTCGGCAAGAGCCGAGCATCCCACAAAGGCCCCTTCAAGGGACTCAACGCTTGAGGGAAGAGTAACAGACTTAAGACTTGTACAGTCCCTGAATGCATTGTATCTTATGGCTGTTAAACCTTCAGCCACAGAAAGATCAACCGATTCAAGACTTATACAGTCTTCAAAGGCCCAGTAGCCAATTTCAGTTAATGTTGTGGGGAATGATACACTTTTGATATATTGACAATCCCAAAAGGTATCCTCGCCTATAACGGTTATGCCTTCGCCGATGGAGACGGAGGTGATGCTGTAGTCGTCCCAGCCGCCGTCCCAAATTTCTCCGGTTCCGGTTATGGTTAAAACACCGTCGTCGCTTAAGCTCCAGACGGCGTCGTCGCCGCATTCGCCGCTGTCACCGGCCCATACGCTTATGCACGGTACATAAGACAGGGCCATTACGGCGCTTAAAATAAATGCCGTAAATTTCCCACTCAGTCGGTTTAGGTTACCCCCCCCCCGACAAAAAATCCTTTCCAACAGTCATTGTAATTCTCCTTTCACTGTTTTTTAAATCCCCTGTGCCGCCCTAAAATCATTCCGAAACAAAGCCCCGGTTCGCTTAGTTTTTTAC
>JAJQCI010000086.1 GCA_021202835.1 Clostridiales bacterium
CTACAGAAAAGAATGATATTCGGAGAACAGAAAGCAGCAATATTATAGGGAATATGGCTTATCGCTATATAGCAAACAAGACTTACAGAAAAATCGAAAGCAGCTTGACAGATGAAATTTCAAAAAGGCTTGAAGAAGAAAATATAAAGTTTTCAGGCAAAATAAATTCCGACAACACAACAACTCTTAGCTTCAACCGCCAAGACCTAAAAGCGGTTCAGCAAATTATAGCACAGGCTAAAAATAAGGGCAGATTTTTTACTGATGAGGAAGTACAGGCTGCAAAGGCGGTCAGTCTTGTTGACTACTTAGGCTATCGAGGCGAAAACTTGAAACGTGTGGGAAACAATGAGTACACTCTGCCTGAACACGACAGTATGCGAATTTCGGGCAACAAATACTATTGGAACTCCCGAAGCAAGGGCGGCAATGCCGTTGATTTCTGTATGAATTACTATAATATGACTTTCCAAGAAGCAGTTAAAAATCTTTTGGATTACAGCGGCAATGTGACACGAGTGCAGCCGCAGGCGGAAAAGCAGACAGCGGAAAACTCAAAAGCCGAAGATCCGGCAAAACTTATTCCCTTTCCGCTTTCCGAAAAGACAGGCAGAGTTTTTAAATATCTGACCGAAAACAGAGGGCTTTCCGCTGATATGGTGAACAGCCTTATAAACGAAGGCAAAATTGCACAGGACATAAACGGAAACGCTGTTTTTAAAGTCTTTGATAAAAACGGAGAGTTGAGCGGCTCTGAGGTTAGCGGTACAAGTCAAAAGAGGTATAAGCAGACCACAGGTCTTGAAGGCAACGGCTTCACTGTAAACCCAACGGGAACATACACTCCCGAAAAAGCCATATTTTTTGAGTCTGCAATAGATTTGCTTTCATATTATGAGCTTCATAAAGACGAAACTGCCCTTTTGATTTCAATGGGCGGACTTAAAGACAAGACGGTTTTGAAGGTTATGGAGGATTACAGCCTTTCAACCGAAAGCTGCTTTGTAGCCGTTGACAATGACGAAGCCGGGACAAATTTTACAAATAAAATGAAAAACGAGTACAACATTAACGCTTATCCCATAACCGAGGACGAGCGTTTTAATTTGCACGAAAATATAAAGGATTGGAACGATTTGTTAAAAGCCGAAAAGGAAGATAAAACCGAACACTTGACCGCCTACCACACAACAGATGTTGACTTCGACACCTTCAAGCCCGGTTACAGAGGCATTATATGGACGGAGAAAAACCTTGATTTTGCAAAAAGCCGTATGATGTATATGGGTTCTGACAGAATTTTCACCTGTGATGTGACTATGAAAAATCCCAGGCACATAACCTACAACAGCGGCGAAAATTGGGATATTGACAGTACAATCAGAAAGGCGAGAAATGAAGGTTATGACGGAGTTGTAATTGACTTTAAGCTGTCAGATGAGGTTATAAACAACAGTATGTTTCAGTTTGTGCTGACACGTAATCTTGAAGCCGATGCAAGGGATATTCTTTATTCCATCGTAAAAGCAAATGCTTCCGATGCTTTTGAAAACGAAACACTGAAAGATTTTTTTGACAGGGTAAAAGCAAATAATTATATAACCCACTCATATGTTGCCGTATTTAAGCCCGAACAGGTGAAAATCATCAACAAGACACTTATAAATGAACAGCCGGAAATTGATTCAGTCGAACAGGAAAGAGAAACAGACCTTAAAAATGCCTTTGAAAAAGCATTTCAAAATCACGAAACATTTTATATAAAACATACTGAGGAAAACTTTGAAAACTACAGAATTGTTTATGATGACAAGGAAAATCACTACAATGTTATAGCCGACAGGATATATCCTATAGCGAAAATAAGGGAAAGCAACATAGTTGAAGAAAACCTTGCCGCTGATATTGATGTAGATTCCGTTATCGATATTATAAAGTCCTATGATTCTGAAATCAGTTTCGATAACTTAAAGACAGCTGACCAAATCCAACAGGAAAAACAGCTTGCGGCACAGGCTGAGCAGACTGTCATAAACAATTTTATGAAAAATTATATTAACAGCAATGATGTGTTTTGCCCGAACCTTGACTTAGGGTATTTATACAGTATTACAAATGAGTTTTTTTATTATGAAAATTCTTCACACAGTGCAGATGAAAAAATTAAGGAACTTGCGGAAAGATACAGAAACGGCGAGGATATTTCTACTGAGTTAGGAAAGCGGTTAGACTGTGAAACACATATAAAAATTAATACCGATGAAGAAAGATATGATGCGGGACTGCCCAATGACAAAGATTTGTTTGCCGATATTTCAGTTGAAAAAGATGAAAAAGGCATTACCTTCAGCTTTGGCGATATAAAAAGGTTCTGTACTTGGGAAGAATACGGAAAAGGTCAGTTTGAATACCTTAAAGGTTTTTTCAGAAGTAGTATATATTCAGAAAATTTCAACGATGAAATGAGACGGTTGGCTTTTAATGAATATGGTGAAGAAGATGACCCCGAACCCGAAAGGACTATGCCGGAAGAAAAACTAAACAGACTTCTTGCAAGGCTTGACGGCAAAGAAATTGTATTAAATCGAGTGGGCGATTTTGATGGAATGTACAGCGGAGGTTATTATGAAATTTACGGCGAATCAGCCAAAACGGCAGCAGAGATTCTCGGTTTACATATCACTCAAAAGGAAGTAAATGGAGTTAAAACACCTATGGTCGGATTTCCTTACTTTGTTTTAGACAGAAATGAAAAAATATTGACCGACAGTGGTTATACCGTAAATATAAGGGAGGATATAGAAAAAATTAATGCCGTGATTTCGGCTATGGAAAAATATAATACTCTTTATTTTATGGACAAAGATTTTGAAGATCAGTATATTTTCGATGCAAGACGTTCTGTTTTTAAAAACAACCGTCTTGTAAATGACAATGGAAATTATAAGCTTATTGCAGACAGAATCAGTCCCTCTCTCGCAAGCGACGTTGTTCTCAATAATTTCATCAGTTTAAGAGCCGCCGCAGAATATGCCGAAAAAAATAATTTTGAAATAGATTACAAGCGTTCGGAAAGAAAAAATGCAGTTCAAACCCCTCAAGAAAAACTTTTACCTTTTGCAGTCGGTGACAGTGTTTTTTATACAGTCGGAAATACAGAAAATCTTTGGACAATTGCATATATAGATTTGGAAAGCAATAGAGTTACTCTATTAAGAGAAAAAGAAAGTCTTTTCGGTTCCAAAAAAGAAATTGCAAAACCATATATTGACGATTTTATAGACTATTTTAACGTCCACAATGCCGAATTTATTGCCATAAAAACTACCCTTGAAAATCACGAACCTGTTTATTTAATCGGCAATGAAGAAATTTTACATAATCCCCGTATTGAATATGCCGACGGATTCAGAATTGCATCAGATGACGAGTACGGCGGTATTCACGCAAGACGGCTCGTAAATATGGACGTTATGTCTATTATAAAATATATTAAAGACGAGGAATATAGGGTAGATTATTCCCGATTGGGACTGACAAAAACTGTTGATTTGGAAGTCGAGGAAAGCGAACCCGAAGTATCAGAAAAAGAAGCTTTCGCTCCCGAATACATATATAAAATGGAAGTCAACCCAAAAACAACAGGCAGAGAAAATCTCTATTTTATTCAAAGCTATCTTACAAAACAAGATGGAAAAGCTGATGTAGGCGATATTTTATATGTGGGAACACCTGAAAAATGTCAAGAGCTTATGGAAAAACTTAATGCCGGAGAGCTGACGCAGGACGAAGTAAAAGAGCTTTACAGAAAATCAGTTGAACAGGCTCAGACAAATCCCGATAAGGACAGTTTCTCGGTTTATCAGCTTAAAAGCGGTGATGAAACAAGGTATCACAGATATATTTCCTATGAGGATTTGCAAAAATCGGGGCTTTCCGTTGACAATTCAAATTACAATCTTGCCTACAAAGCTCCCATTGAACCAAAAACATCGCTTGAGAATATTTTTTTACTGCTTAATATCGAATTGCCCGAAGATTTTAAGGGTCACAGCCTTTCCGTTTCGGACATAATTGTTTTACATAAAGACGGACAGGACAAGGCTTATTACGTTGACAGCGTTGGTTTTAAGGAAGTGCCGGAGTTTTTACATCAGCAGGAGATTTCAAAAGAAGCTAAAAAGAATGAAAACACTGAAAAATCCTCTATTCACTTTGGTTTGCTTGGCAATGGTATTACGGTTTACGATATTTCAAGAGAGAAAGACAATGATTATCTTACAGTTGCCCATATTTCAGATAAGGGTGTTGTTAAATATTATGTTGATGACTTAAAAGAAACTGACAAGGAACTGATACAGAGAGAAGCAGACAAACAAAAGGCTGCCTTTACGGAAAAATGGAATGAGTTAAACATCGAAAAGAAATATGACAGGATTTTAGCCGCTGCCGACACAAATCAGCTTGTGCAGATTACAGGCGATATGATTTCTACGGAGGATAGGGTTAAAAAATACGAACACAGTATTATATTTAAAGATGAGGATTTCCCCAAAGATTTTAAGAGCAGTATTATTGGCAACACACCTTACAGATATATTCCGAAGAAGCAGTATAAAAAAATCAATAACGATTCCGATTTTACAAATTCTGTTGTTGAAAAGATAGGCGGCTTATTTGAAAGTGCCGACATTAAATACAGCGGAATTATCAAAAAGGATTTTACAACCATTACTTTCAGCAAAAACGATATTGAAAAAGTACAGCCCATAATAGACAGCGTTATAAATCAGAAAGTTGAAGCTGATAAAAAAGCTGAAACAGAAAAAAGTGCGCATAATATAAAGAAATCCGAAAAAACAGACGTTGAGAATAATACAGAAGAAGCTACCCAAACTATAACGCAGACGGACATAGATTCAGTTTTGAGCAAAGGCAGCGGCTTTCAGTCGGGAAAGTACCGCATTTACCGCCAATTTAAAAAGCAGGAAAAGAGCAAGGTTAATGCTGATTTTTTAAAAAAAGAATACGGCTCAGGCAACAGCTCTCACGCTTTTTCAGATGGTGTGATTGGTTGGTCAAGCTTTGATTCAAAAGGACTGTCAATAATAAAATACAGCAACTATGACAATCCCGATGTAAAGATGAGTTGGTCGCAAGTTGAAAAACAGATTAAAAAGCTGATTTCGGAAAGCCGATATTTTACGAACGAGGATAATACAAAATATCCCGAATTTCTCAAAAGCATAAATGCTCCGCAGTATGAAATTGATAATTTTATAAAGTCGGTTCATCAAAGATTTATAGAATCAAAAAGCAAACTGCCGCCGGAGGAAAAGCGTGATAGTCTTGCGTTGCGGCTTTCTGATTTCATAAGGTATTTGGACGGCTATGAGCAAGGACTGCTTAAAGATGTCGGCAGAGCTGACCTTGCCGATATATCAGCTGACGAAATGGAAAAGCACTTAGGCGAACCCGAAACCGTTCAGCAGCTTCTTGACTTTTTGAAAAACGTGCAGAGAGCAACAAGCGGTGTTTACAGCAGAAACAACGCTCGGTATTTCAGACAGGAGCTTTCACAGCTTTATCCTATGCAGTATGTTTGTAAGGCAGATGATATTGTTTACATCAATTCTGAAAAATATGAGGTTCTCGAAACCGATAATAAAAATTTTATCCTCAGAAATGTTGAAATGGCTCTTGACACAATATGCCTTTCCTTTGAGGAATTGCAGAAACAATTAAGCGGTAGCGAAGCCAATAACATTTATAAAAGAGTAATAACAGAAAATTCAGCTCAAAATATAGCCCAAAATCAGCAAATAAAAATTGTTTCTACTCCTACTGCTGAACAATCACAAAATAAAGCGGCAAATTTTAATGCAAAATCCATATTAGAGCAGTCTTTTTCACAAAATATAATCGATTTGTTTTTACAGCAAGGCAGTAATACGGACAATGCCCGTATGGTGATTGCAACAGAGTTTATGAAACAAAAGCCCATTGAAGAAATAGCCGAAAGCCTTAAGACAATCTATCATGGTGGCTTCGGTATTCAGGTAGGAAACAGAACCGTTTCGGCTTGGTATGACAATGACGGTATTCACCTTTCAGCCGGCAAAACGGCGAGATATAACAAAAATGCACAGGTTATTTCTTGGGTTGAAGCGGCGAAGCGTATCGGTCAGCTGCTAAAAGATGGCACTTTCGAATCAAATGTTGAATTGGTCGAGGCTGACGGATATGAAAGAGATCAGCTTGCGGAAAAAGTATTATATCTTTATCGTGACATAAGCGATGAGGGTAGAGAACAAAATTTATTTTCGTCTCTTGAAACAGCCTTGTCGGGTGTGTCCATTGGTTTTCCCGAACGAAAAAGTTTTTTGAAAGAAAAACTGAGTAATCCCGAATTTAGAAAAGCCCTTTCAGCCGATTTTTATGTATTTAAAGCCGCATATAAGCAAAACCGAGATGTATTAAGGTTTCATTATCACAAAGTTGACAGCATAGACAGGGATTTAAAGGAGCTTGAACTGCCGAGAATAAGCTTTGAATCAAATATGTCTGCTGTTCCAACTGTAAATGCCTTTATCACCGACGACGAAATCAATGCCGACCTTGCAGTAGGTTCGGGTTTTGAAAACGGAAAAAACAGAATTTATAAATTTTTCAATGAAAAACATACTTTGGACGAGAAGGCAGCTTTTCTCAAAAATGAATACGGCATAGGCGGTCACAGTCACGCCCTTTCTAAATCTTCTAACAGCTGGCAGGCTCACAATTCAAACGGAATCGGATATAACAAAGGTAATTGCGAAAAAGTAAGTTTAAGTTGGCAGCAAATTGCCAAACGGATTAATGAACTAATCGCCAATGACAGGTATTTAAGTAAAAAAACAGATGTGTCGAATGAAAAACAAAATATACAACAAGAAATTGCTACACATACTCCTCTTTATAAAAATACCGGAAAATATGCCGCATAAAATAATGAAGGGGATTTGTTTCGGGCTTCAAACAGAGAAAATCGCAGGTGCAGAGAAGCCATAGAAAAATCTATAACCGAAAATTTTGACGGTATGTACCTTGACCCAAAGGCGGTTGACAGGATTATTGAACAGTTTGGAGTTGACAGAGTTTTTTATTTATTAGCCGCCACAATTAAGTCAAAAGATTATGACAAGCGGTTTTCCGATTCTAACAGAAGATGGGCAGATACAATCGACACGTCTTTCCGCAGTAAGGATTCTTTTTCGGAAATCATCAACAGCCACTCTGCTATCTTAGACGAATTTACAAAGCAATTCAGAGAAGGCATTGAAAAGGACAAAGAAATTGAAAAACCCGTTAAAGAAAAAGCATTTGAAGATATTGCGGAAGCTGTTAAAAAACCTGTGGAATATTCCACACCGACAAATAAGACCGTAGTTGAAGCCGAAACCAATCAAGATAAAGAAAATACTGCCGAAAACTTTCATATAACAGATTATGATTTGGGAGTTGGCTCACCGAAAGAGAAATACAACAGAAACATTGAAGCCATAAAAACCCTGTTTAAGATTGAGAACGAGGGCAGACAGGCGACTCCGGAGGAACAGGAAATTCTTTCAAAATATGTCGGTTGGGGCGGCTTGCCGGAGGTTTTCGATTCCGCAAAATCAGCTTGGCACAATGAATATGAGAAAGTCAAAAGTCTTTTGTCAGATAGCGAATATAAGGCGGCAAGGGGTTCAACACTTAACGCACATTACACAACTCCCCTTGTAATTTCTTCCATATATAAAGTTCTTGAGAGTGCAGGCTTTACGGGCGGAAAAATCTTGGAGCCGGCAATGGAAATCGGAAATTTCTTCGGCTTACTGCCCGAAAGTATGAAAAACTCGGAGCTTTACGGAGTGGAACTTGACAGCATAACGGGACGAATTGCAAAACAGCTTTATCCCAATGCGGATATACAAGTGAAAGGCTTTGAAAAGACCGACTTCGACAGCGGCTTTTTTGATGCGGCGGTTGGAAATGTGCCATTTGGAAACTATCGGCTTTATGATGAGGAATTTCACGATGGTGAGCTTATACACGATTTCTTTTTCAAAAAGTCCTTAGATAAGGTGCGTCCCGGCGGTTTAGTGGCATTTGTGACGAGCAAGGGAACACTTGACAAAGCCGACACGAAAGTAAGAGAATATCTTGCCCAAAGAGCCGACCTGTTGGGGGCAATAAGACTTCCCAATACAGTCTTTAAGAAAAATGCCAACACAGAAGTAACGGCTGATATTCTTTTCCTTAAAAAACGTGAGAATTTAAGAGATTTTGAGAAAGAGGGAAAACCCGAATGGATAGACACCGAAACTGCTCTTAACGGTATTACAATAAACTCTTATTTTGCAAGTCATCCTCAAATGATTTTAGGTGAAATGACAGAGGTTACAAGAAGATACGGAAAAGAAACTGCCTGTTTACCCCTTGAAAATAAATCTCTTGATGAGCTTTTGGAAGAAGCCGTTTCGGAACTGGGCAAGGATATAAAGGCTTTGGATAATGACGTTACTATTGATATTGTTGAAAACAATGCTGTCAATAAAGATGAAAATATAAAACTCAAAGAAATTGTTGTTGAATTGAATAGACCTATTGAGGAGCAGAAAGAACCTATTACAGAAGAAATAGAACCTATTGCCGAGAATGATGAGCCTGTTACAGACGAAGCTGAAATGGTTATTGAAAATGTTGAGGAAACAAAACCTGCTGCCGAACCTCCGAAACGAAATATATACTATCTTAATTACCGTAAAATTTGCTACTGCAATATTGACGGCGATATTTATTATCGTGAAAACAAAAATATGGAAAAGCAGGATTTTTCCAAAAAGCATATTAAAAATGCCGAGGACAGGGT
>JAJQCI010000221.1 GCA_021202835.1 Clostridiales bacterium
TTTGTATATTTTTACTCAAAACAATCCAAACTACAAGAGGTGATGAAAATGTTTACTGAAATAGACAGCAACATAAAAATATTCGAAGATATGTTCAAAGACTGCGGCGACCTGGTAAAGCGCAAGATTCCCGTTTCCGACACATTTATATATCTGCTTTATCTTGACGGTATGAATGACAGAGATATGATAGAAAGCCGTGTTCTTGAAACACTTATGATTGAAATAAGAAAGGTTTCCCCCGAAAGGCCGGAAAACCCCGTTGAAGCTCTTATAAACGGCGGCATAACAACCGCTGACTTCAGTGAAGAAGCTCACTTTGAAAAAGCACCGGAAAAAATTATGTCAGGGGAAACTCTTCTGCTTATAGACGGATATTCAAAAGCAATTATAATTTCCTCAAAGCACTTTCCCAAAAGAGGCATAGACAAGCCCGACACAGAAGGCAGTATAAACGGCCCCAAAGAGGCGTTTTGTGAAAATTTCAGAGACAATACAGCCCTCATTCGCCGCCGTATAAGAGACACGAAGCTGAAAATAAAACAGCTGCAGACAGGGAGAAGAAGCCGCACCGACATAGGACTTGTATATATGGAAGATATCGTCCGTCCCGAAATTTTAAAAGAAACGGAAGAGAGAATAAAAAATATAGATATCGATGCAGTTTCAAGCTCTTCAGCACTGGCCCAGCTTATGTCAAAAAACGAGCTGAGCCCCTTTCCTTCCTTCCAGCTTACAGAGCGCCCCGACAAGGCGGCGGCTGAAATTTTGGAAGGCAGAATTGTTATAGTTGTTGACACTTCACCCTTTGTTATAATCCTCCCTGCCGTTCTTGCCTGCTTTTATCAGGCAAGTGAAGACTACTATGAAAACTGGCAGACGGCAAGCCTTGTAAGGGTCATACGCTATTTGGCCTCATTTATTGCCCTGTCTCTTCCCGGCCTTTATATATGCTTTGCTCTTTACAATCCCTCAATGCTGCCGGCGGCCCTTCTTATGAAGATGTCTTCGGCAAGAAACGGGGTTCCTATTTCCGGAATTTTGGAAATATTTCTTATGGAGCTGGCCTTCGAAGCTCTTCGTGAGGCAGGCGCCAGAATGCCGGAGGCCATAGGCCAGACACTGGGAATCGTCGGGGGAATAATAGTAGGTCAGGCGGCAGTTGATGCCGGACTTGTAAGCCCCATAGTTGTTATAGTTGTTTCCCTGACGGGAATCTGCTCCTTTGCCATTCCCCAGCTTGCCTTAAGCTCGGCCTACAGACTGTCAAAATATTTTATAATGATTTCTTCTTCTTTTTTCGGCCTTTTGGGCTTTTGCTCCGCCTTCGCCGTAATTCTTATTCATCTTGCTTCACGAGAAAGCTTCGGTATTCCCTATCTCTACCCCTTCGGCGGCGGAGATATAGAAGGAGACGAGGGCATAAGGGACACATTTTTTCGCCTGCCTGTGAGAGCATATAAAAAGCGTCCCATATTTTCAAACAATAATCAAAAAATTCGCCTCAGAGAAAAGAATTAGGGGGTATGTTTTATGTATTCGGATAACGGAAAAATTTCGCTGCGCCAGCTTCAAATTTTACTTATACTAGACATATTGGGAGTATCTGTCATAGTTCTTCCAAAATATAATGCCCCTTTGGGAAGCTTCGGTTTTCTGCCTGTTTTGGGCGGCGGTGTCTTTGCTGTTGTTTCCGTTTTTTTGCTCTGCTCCTTAAGCGAGTTTTTAAACCGCTTCGGCTTTTTCAAAGGTATTTCTAAGCTTGTGGGAAGGCCCCTCGCCGGGCTTGTTTCTGCCGGGCTTACGGTAAAGCTGGCCTTTTCTCTGGGAGCCGATTTGAGAATTTTTTCCGAAGCCGCCAAAGTGTGGCTTCTCCCAAACACCCCCTTAGTCATAATCTCCGCTGTAACCCTTCTTCCCTGTATATACGGCGCTTTTAAGGGCTATGAAGCAAGAGCAAGACTGGGGGAAATCGTAATTTTTATAGTTCTGGTTCCTCTTTTTATTGTATCTCTGAACTGTCTTCTTAAAATCGACTATTCTTCTCTTGAGTGGAATATTTATCCCGAAAAGAACATATATACTAAAGGAAGCCTGTATAACTGTCTTATGTTCAGCGGCCTTGAATTCCTGCTTCTTTCCTTCCCTTATCTTAAAAATCCTGCTGAAGCAAGACCGGCGGCCTCAAGGGCGGTTTTGTTTGCGGTGATTATAATTGCTCTTGTAAATTTTGTATCTATAAGCCTTTTGGGAGCGGACTTAACTGCCGAGCTTGATTTTCCGGGAGTGGAAATTATGGATATCTCCTCTGTTTCAAAGGGAAAAGGCGCCGTAATGATGAGTTTTTTCTATCTTTCGGCGGTTATGTATTCAATAGGAGCTGTTTCTTTCGGCGGCGAGCTTTTAAGAGACATTTCGGGCCTTAAACCCTCTTTGGGAAAATGGCTGACAGCCCTTGCCGGCTTCGGCATAAGTCTTATACCGGCCGATATGACGGAGCTGTCAAGAGTTAATATATGTTTTAATCTTTTTTTCGGCACGGCATATTTTTTTGTTCTGCCCTTAATTCTGAATCTTATCTTAAGATTTAAAAAGGATGAATATTATGACTGAAAAAATATTATTATACTGCTCAATGTTTATAACCCTTCTGCTTTCGTTTTCTCTTACGGGCTGTTATGACAATTTCGATTTGGAAAAACGCTCTCTCTGTACAGCCATAGCGGCGGATTATTCCGAAGATGAGGGCTACAGCGTTATTCTTTCCGTTCCCGTTTTGGAAAACGACGAAGAAATAGGCCGAAGCCTTAAAAGCGAAACAGGAACCTCTCTCAGTGAAGCAATCGAAAAAATAGACGCCAAATCCTCAAAACAGCTTTATTTCGGCCATACTCAAACCGTAATTATGGGTATGGGGCTTTTAAGAAGCGAAAAAGCCCTTGGCCAGCTTACCGCCTATCTTGACAACAATGTCCAGATAGACAAAAACATTCTTCTTGTAGGCGCCTATGATATACAGAACATTATGGACTTAGAGCCCGAAGAGGATAAGCTTACTGGCTTTTTCATATCAGGCTATTATGACAGCGGCAAGGACGAAAAAACATTCGTAAACAAGGAAACCCTTTTCGCCTATTTGAAAGACACAACAGAGGGAAAAACCGCCGTCATACCCGTCTTGGCCGAGGAATACGGCGAGCCTGCCTTTACCTCGGCGGCTATTCTTAAAGACGGTTCTCTCGCCGGCATACTTAACAGCCGTGAAGCCATGGGCTATATGTGGCTTAGTGACAAGTCCTCCGGCGGAACCCTGACCTGCGGTGAACCTCCCGTATCGGCGGAAATTTTGGAAAGAGAGGCTGAGTATAATTTTTATGAAGAAAATGGCAGACTTAAGCTTACCGTAACAATAGATGCAGTTGGAAATATGTGGAACTACACAGACGACGAAATAAAATCAAAAGGCGCCGAATATTTAAGCGCCTTCAGACAGGAGATAAAAGCCCAGTCTGAAGCCGCCCTTGAAAGCCTTAAAGAAATGGACTGCGACGCCCTCGCTCTAAATCAAACATTAAAGAAAAACTTCAAAGACCTTTACTCTCGCTACGGCGACAGCTTCGACCTCTCCGACACCGAGGTTGAAGTAAATTTAAGCCTGAACTTTGTATAAAATATAAAACCCCCGGCAATAATCCTATAAATAAATGTAACGGGGGTTTGTTATGACTATAAAAATTTTAAAAAAAGAATGTAAAATAATCGCCGTTTCACTTTTGACAGGACTTTTAATTTCCCTTGTTTTATGTGTGTTAACAAAAGCTTATTCCGAAAGGGTTATGGATGACATAACCTCGGAGGTTTTTCGTTTTCATATTTTGGCAAACAGCGATTCCGAAGAGGATCAGGCCCTTAAGCTTGCCCTCAGAGATGAAATTCTCAAAAATTATGAGGGTTTTTTGACCTCCTCTCATTCAAAGGCCGAAACAATGTCTTTCTTCCGTTCTCACTTATCGGAAATAAAAAGTATATCGGAGGAATTTCTCAAAGCCAAAGGCTGTAATTACAGCGTAAAAGCAGAGGTCGCAAAAAGCGCATTTCCTATAAGAAAATACGGTGATTTTACCCTTCCCGCCGGAACCTACGACTGCCTTAAAATATCCATAGGAAAAGCCGCCGGCCATAACTGGTGGTGCGTTATGTTTCCCCCTCTCTGCTACGTGGAAGGAACATATGATGAAGCCGGCGAAAACGCCTGCAGGGACAGCCTTTCTCCCGATGTATACAGTATTATTTCCGGAGACAGCGAAGCCGCCCCGGCAAACGTTAAGCTTAAGCTTAAAATAGTTGAATTCTGGCAGAACAGATAAATAACCGCAAAAAAAGCTCCGCCTGTTTTTTGAGACAGAGCTTTGTTTTAATCTTTTTCAGGCTTTAAATAAGAAAATTTTTCCAATTCGCTTAATACATCTTTGTCATTAAAATATATCCTTTTGCCCCTTAACCTGACATCGGAAGTATCATATCTGCTTGTTATTTCACAGAGCCTTTCGAATTTGTGAAGCTCATTCAAGTCAATGCCTTCGTTGGATTCCAAACAATATATTTCCGTAATCACGTCGGCAAAGGTGCTCATATCATTGTATTTTCCCTCAAAGAACAATTTTATTGCCAATTCCAAACGCTCGATTTTGTTCATTAAACACACCTATCTTGCGAATTCCACAGCGGCATTAAGAACCTTTTTAAGTATAAGTGCCGCATCCGCCGCCGAAAGTTCATTATCGTTGTTTACGTCGGCTATTTCAGCCTCCGTCTGCCAGCTTGAATTTACCTCTTCGGAATTCAAAACATAAGCAAGAAGCACAGCGCAGTCGTTTGCCGTAATCATGCCGTTTCCGTCAGTATCTCCGACTATTCCGTTGTTGGTTTCGACTTCGGTAGTCGTCTCCGTTGTCGTTTCTGTTGTTGTCTCGCTTGTGGTTTCGGTCGTAGTTGTGGTCGTACTGTCAACATCCCCTGAATCAAAGGTTATACTTACAGAAGTAACGTTTATGTGGTTGTCGGCGCTTATTGTGTAGGTTCCTGCGCTCAAGTTCTCGCCTATAACCTGAGTTGAAGAGCCGCCTCCCATTTCATAGCTGGCCTTTCCCATTTCTTCGTCGTTTTCGTCATAAAGCATAACGCTTCTGGTTCCGCTTGATGTTGAGCTGGCGTGAGAACCCGTTATGGTAACCGTCGCCCCGGCCGCCGCCGTAAACACAAGGCTGTTTTCTGCCGTAAGTCTTATTCTGGAGCTGTTTGAACTGCTGAAATCTCCCATAGCCTTAATATAAACATTTGAGGAAAGGTTTGAAGGAGTAAGCTCGAAGTCGCTTTCTATCGTCTGATAGCTTGTTTCTTCACTGTCGGAGGTATTGTTTTCGAAGAATATAAGGCTTTGGCCCTCTGTCATAACTCCCGAATTTGTAACTGCTTCGCTCTTAGCCTGTGCCGCCGTTGTCAAATAAGCCACATTTGAAACACTGTCTGCGCTGTCATAATAGAAAACGTCAGACTTTGTGTCAAAGTTCTGTGTTGACGAAGGGTGAAGACTGCTTACTGCGGTAAAGGTTGATGTTCTGTCGGCTGTTATCTTAATATTTTCATCGGCAGTATATTTTGAATTGTCTATAACATCATTATACGACTTTATAAAGCCTGCGCCGTAGCTGCTGTCATACTGAACGCCGAATATAGATGTGGAATCTTCATAATAATTGGCTTCGGAGAAAACCCAGGCCGAAGCCCTTGCGCTTATGGCACTGCCTGCACCGTAGGTATAGTTGTTGTACATATGAAGGTTTACATATCTCGTAAGGGGAAGCCTTGCGTTGCAGCTGTTAAAATAATTGTGGTGATATGTATAGTTATACTGCTTTGTGCTGTTGCTTCCGCCGTTTAATGATGACTTGTGGGTGCTGTTATAGCGGCAGTAGCTTATTGTAACATTGCTGCATGTATTCATATCCGTTGAGCCGTCGCCGTCTCCCTTGTCCTGTTCGCTTGTCAGGTCGTAAAGGTTTTCGCCCTTGTTAAATGTACATCTGTGAACCCAAACATAGTTTGAGCCGGAAGCACTGCAGGCGTCTTCGGGATAAAGCCCGAAGGTCAGGTTTTTAACTTCAACCCCGCTGCAGCCGGAGAAGTTAAAGCCCCATTTTGAAATCGAAGCGTCGGTGCCTACGCCTTCAATCGTAATATTTGAAGCGCTTGAAACATCCATCATATTAAAATATGAATCGCCGCTCATTTCTCTGTCGGTAAGGCCGTTAAGAGCCACAACCCCGTTGTTTTTGTCGGTTGTTTTTGTTCCGTCGGAGTCTCTTGTCTGAGTGTCTATTTCACCTATAACCCTTATAATAAGGGGAACTGAAAGCTTTGAAGCATTTTTGAGAATATTTCCCAACCCGGTATATCCCCCGTAGGTCACTGTGTTTTTGGTGTCGTTTGTAACGTAAACAATCGCTGCGTTTGTCTTAGGTGTTCCGTCGTTGCTATATGCCCCCACACCCGTGGTTCTGTTAAAATGGGCATATCCCGACCTGTCCTCTGCGGCAACGGAAATTCCCTCGGCCGTTAAAACCTCGCCTGACCCTGTTGTGACCCTGATGTCATAGGTTCCGGCTTCAAGGCCCAAAATGTCAACTCTGCCGCCGCCGTTTCCGTCGCTTCTTATAAGCTCACTGTCAACCGCCGTATAGGCCGATTCGCCGCTTTTTTTGAACTCCGCCGATGCTCCTTCTATGTTCGTTTCTCCGCTCCACTTTGCATAGGCTGTCTCATACCATGCCCCTGCCGTAAGGCCCGAGCCGAAAGCGGAAACACCGCCGAACTGAAGAAGCGAGGCGCTCATTCCCACAGCCAAAACAAAGGCCGTAATTCTTTTAAAAAATTTCATATTATTTTTCCTCCCCATTTAAATTTATTTATTTTACGAAACAGAAACATATTCCGTATCGTTTTTCAAGGCGCCCGAATAGCTTTCGGCCTCTGTTTTTGCCGTCCCTGCATCTGTCAGATGTGAAACGGCGGTAGCTCCCTCCTCACAGTAGAAATAATAGGGGCTTGTGTCGAAGTTGTTTATATAGCCCCCTTCCGAAAGCTTTTCGGAAAGATGCTGGTTTGTTTCGGAATCTATCGCTTCAACGTCAACGGTTTCACCTCTGTCATCGACAATTCTTATAAAATCACTGCCTTCAATATTCGGCGTTATAACGTCATTATAGGACTTTATAATGCCGCTGCCCTTTGAGCCTTCCTTTGACTCAAAGGCAAGATTGTTGTCCTCATAACAGTTTGCCTCTGAGAATATGAAAGCCGAAGCCCTTGCACTTATAGATGTGCCTGTTGTTCCCTTGACATAGTTGTTATAGCTGTGAATATTCGCATATCTTGCAAGGGGCAGCCTTGACTTGCAGCCGTTGTAGAAATTGTGGTGATATGTATAGTTATACTGTTTTGAGCTGTCACTGTTTCCGCTTAAGGATGTTTTGTGGGTTCCGTTAAATGTGCAGTAGGCTATTGTAACGTTTTCACATGAATTCACATCTGCCGAGCCGTCGCCGTCGCCCTTGTCCTGTTCGTCTGTTAAGTCACACTGATTCTTTCCTATATTAAATGTACATCTGTGAAACCAAACCCTGTTTGCATACTGTGCCGTACAGGCGTCCTCCTGATAGTCTGAAAAGGTTATGTTCTTTACTTCAACGCTGCTGCAGTATCTGAACAAAACGCCCCAGTTTACAAACTCGGTGTCAGTGCCTATGCCTTCAAGAGTAATATTTGAAAAGCCCGTATATCCCTTAACCTTGTATGATTTTATGTCAAGCATGCTTATGTATGTATCAGTGTCGTCAGGGTCTGTTACCTTGTCAAACTGCCAGACAGACTCTGCATTAACCGTATATTTTTTCACATCACTGTCCAAAATATAAAATCTGTTGTAAAGGCCGTTTATAGGTTCAGCCTCTTCACAGTTTTCTGTAATTGTCTTTGTTTCACTGTTCAAAACCCAAACAGAAGAATCTATTTTGCCTATAAATCTTACTATCAGTGGCTTATTGAGATATTTTGCATTTGATAAAATCTTTCCTATACCCTTAACCCCTCTGTATTCAACAGTGTTCTTTGTTTCGTTTGTAACATAAATTATGTCAGCCCCCTCCTTGGGCGTTCCGTCGTCCTTATAGGCGCCTACTCCGTCGTAGGAGTTGTCCTCGGGAGTTGACTCAGTTGGTCTGTTAAAATGGGCATATCCCGACCTGTCCTCGGCCATAACCGTTACCTTTGCTTCAAGCTCCTCTTTTTTCGATGTAACAATCTTTATGTCATAATCTCCGGCGGAAAGCCCCGGTATGTCAACCCTCGCCGTTTCGGCGTCAATCTGTCTTATAAGGGCCTTGTCCTCTCCCGAAATAACAGTGTATTCCTCGGCGTCTGCCGCCTTGTATGAAACCTCGGCGTTCTCCGCAGACAAATCTGTCCATGTAACATAAGCCGTTTCATACCAGCCGCCGCTTGTCAAAACAGCCCCTTCCTCCGCCGCAAAAACAGAGCCAATAGGCGCCGCTCCGGAAAAAGCAAGCCCTAAAGCAAGCCCCACCGCAGTAATTTTTCTTAAAATATTCATAAATATCCCTCCTCGGTATTTCTTAAACGTATTTTATTTAAGTTTATTATACAATGTTCACAATAATTAATCAATATCAAATCTGAAATTCATAAATATTTTAGTTTAAATTTTTACTGTATCGCAGGTTTTTACATTTTATGCTATAATAC
>JAJQCI010000020.1 GCA_021202835.1 Clostridiales bacterium
CTGTTTTACCGGCGCTGTTTACGGTATGGGCTGCCATCAGAGAAATTGGGACAACAACAAGGGCAAATCACTTGAAAAAAGACTGGAAAGATATACTATAATCGTTTCTGTAGTTTTTGTAGTGCTTGCGCTTATAAGCAATCTTATTTGATGTATAGGGGGCTGTCTTTTTTAAGACGGCTTTTTATATTTTGGGGAAATATAATACTAAACGCCGGTTAAATTGCTTAATTGAAGTGTTTTGTTTGCTGCTGCAAATATTTAAGACGTTTTGTATAAAACAGGTAAAGCCGGCATTCTGTCCCTGTAAAATGAAAGGAGAGGTATATGAAGGAATACGATGAAAAGGATTATAATGAAATTATAAAAACACAAAAGGAAAAAATAGAGAGCTTCATAAAAAGCCCTTATTACAGCGAATATCTTACAGATGACTATATGGCGGCGCTTCTCGAAGTGCCTTCGGAGGATTTAAAGCTTTTCAGATATATAATACATGAGCTTTTAGAAGAGGGCAAGCTGGTTCTCACAAAAAAGAAAAAGCTGGCGCCGGCTTCGAAGGCAGGCTATTATACCGGAGTTATAAGAACTACGGAGAGGGGAAACGGCTTTGTGACCTGTGAGGAGCTTTCGGAAGATGTATATATTCCCAAAGAAAATCTGAACGGCGCCTGCCATATGGACACTGTTCTTATTGCGGCAGGTATGTATAAGGGCCGCCCTGCAGGGTTTGTTAAAAAGGTTATAAAAAGAGAAATTCTTCAGGCAGTGGGAATATATCAAACAAGAGCAAAGAGTGATTATGTTTTCCCCGACAACCACCGTCTCTTTAAGCGCATAGAAATAAAGGGAGCCTGTAAAAACAAAGAGCTTAAGGGACACAAGGTTGTTGTAAAAATAACCGAACCCCCAAATAAAAAGAGGATAGCCGCCGGAGTTATAATCGGAGATTTAGGCGAGGTGGGCGAAAAGGGCGTAGATGTTCTTTCCGTAATGGCTGAACACGATATTCCCGGCGATTTCCCCCAAAACGTAAAGGACGCCGTTAAAAAGATACCTATGACAACGGAACGGGAGGATTTAACCTACAGAGAGGACTTCAGAGACGTTCTGATGGTAACAATAGACGGTGAAGACGCCAAAGACTTAGACGACGCCGTATCCTGCAAAAAGCTTCCAAACGGCAATTTCGAGCTGGGTGTTTATATTGCCGATGTAAGCCATTATGTTAAGGAAAAATCCCCCATAGACAGGGAAGCCTTTAAAAGAGGCACCAGTACCTATCTTGCCGACAGAGTTATTCCTATGCTGCCTAAGGAGCTTTCAAACGGAATCTGCTCTCTTAACCAGGGAGAGGACAGGCTCAGTCTCTGCTGTATTATGGAAATAAACAGCGGCGGCAGAGTCGTAGACCACAGAACCGTAAAGGGCGTAATAAACGTTGACAGGCGAATGAGCTACACTGTTGTATACGACCTGCTTACAAACGATGCTTCCGAATATAAAGATGAATACAAAGACTTTTTGCCTATGTTTTTTGATATGAAGGAGCTAAGAGACATTCTTTGGGAAAAAAGGCGCAGAAGAGGGGCCGTTGATTTCAACCTTTCGGAAACAAAGGTTATTCTTGACGACGAGGGAAAAGCCGTTGACATTGTGGCGAGATACAGAAACACTGCCACAAGCATAATAGAGGAATTTATGATTGCGGCAAACGAGACGGTAGCGGAAGAGTTTTTCAACCGTGAGGTTCCCTTTATGTACAGAAGCCACGAAACTCCGGATGAAGAAAAATTTCAAATGCTTAAAGATACTGTGGGAAAGCTGGGCTATGTTTTAAAGGGCGGCAGAAAAAGCTCAAAGACACTTCAGGCCCTTTTGGATCAGGTTAAGGACAGCCCAAAGGAAATGATGATAAATATGCTTGCTCTGAGAAGTATGCAGCAGGCAAGATATACAGGGGACGCTTTGGGCCATTACGGTTTGGCTTCAAAATATTACTGCCATTTTACCTCTCCCATAAGGCGTTATCCCGACCTTTATATTCACAGAATAATTTCCCTCTGTATAGACGGAGTCGAGCCCGATGAGCTTCAGCGCCGTTTCGGAAAGACTCTTGAAGAGGATGCAGGAATCTGCTCCGAAAACGAAAGACGGGCCGAGGCCGCCGAAAGAGATTCCGTGGAGATGAAAAAGGTTGAATATATGGCCGACAAGGTTGGCCAAACCTTCGAAGGCGTTATAAGCAATGTAACAGCCTGGGGCATTTATGTTCAGCTTCCCAATACTGTTGAGGGAATGGTAGCCTATAAATCTATGACCGATGACCACTACAGCGTTGACGAAGAGGGTACAAGCTGTATGGGAGACAGAACTCACAAAACCTACACCATAGGTGACAGGGTAACCGTTCTTCTGGAAAGGGCCGACGTTGAAATGCACCATCTTGATTTTGTGTTTGAAGAAAATGCGGCGGCTCAGCAGTCTCCGAAGCCCAAGGCAGAGCGCAAAAAGTCAAAAGGCTCAGGACGGGGAAGAAAAAAGAGAAGAAAGTAAGGCGAGAAAAATGGAGACAGTATACGAAAGAAAAGTTAATTATTATGAAACGGATAAAATGGGAGTAGTTCATCACGCCAACTATATTAAATATTTTGAAGAAGCAAGAGTTTATTTTCTCGATAAAATTGGCTTAAGCTACAAGGGCTTTGAAGAAACGGGAATAATTATGCCCGTGCTTTCCGTAGAAGCCGCCTATAAGTCCTCAGCTGAATTTGACGATATTCTGGAGGTAAAAACAAGGCTTACCCGTGTTACCCCCGTAAAAGCCTTCTTCAGCTATGAAATTACAGACAAAAAAACAGGGCGGAAGGTCTGCACGGGCTCTTCTGCCCACGGCTTTTTAAACCGTGACTTTAAACCCCTTAATATGAAAAAGGAATTTCCCGAAATATTTAAAGGCTTGGGAGAAAGTACAGACGAAGCCCGATAAAAATAAATGCCGTCTCTTAACAGCATTGCTTTAAAGAGACGGCACTTTTGCGTTGTAATTAATTTTTTGAAGTTAATGTGTTATACAGAATCACAGCCGCTTCGCCGTTTGTCAAAATATCATTTCCGTTGAAGCAGTTGTTTTCATCTCCTGTCATATAGCCCAAACCATAGCAGACGGCAACGCAGGGCAGATATTCTCTGTCGATTTCGTCCTTATAATAGTCGGCTGTGTAAATGTCGGGGATATTCAAAACCGATGAGCTTACATTTGCATAGGCCAGTATTTCCGCTGTTTCATATCTTGTAAGAGTGTCGCCGTAATATTTGTCGGGAGCATTGTTATAGCCGTAAATACAGAAGCCTTTTTCTGTTTCTTTTCCGTAAAAACGGAAGAAGGCGGCAAAATCCTCAGGGGATATTGGCTCATCGGGCTTAAACTCTTCTCTTTCTATATAATAGCCGTTGTTGTAAAGAAGCTTTATAATGTCTTCGTATTTACTGCCATCTATATCTGTGTAGCCCGGAAAGGCCTCCTCCTCTTTGTAGGGAGTGCCCTTATAGGGGTCAATTCTGTTTCCTTCTTTGTCAAGGCAGACAGAACCGTAGTCAAACATATAAACCAAACTTACGCCGGAATCCGTTTTAATATATTCAAGCTTCGGCTCGGAAATGTTAAACAGCTTTGCATAAGCTGCGGCGGTCCCTATTGCCCCGTCTATGTCGGGAAATTCGGCGTTTTCAAACCAGCGGCAGTCATATTCATCGATAACCCCTGCAGCGTCAAAGCTTATAAGCAGGTAGTTATCTCTGTATTTTATGCCGTTTACCTTTCTTACATATTTAAAGCTGTAGCTTCTGTATCCGTTTATATCATAGTCATCATATGAAATTTCTTCATATTCAAGCTCTGTATCGTTAAACCTGTCCCCCGAAAAGGCCAAAGCTGTTTTTTCGGCGGCCTTAAGCATAGCTTCATAATCGGGAACGGTTTCCGATCTGTAAATGCCGCTGCGGTTTGAATAAAACAAAACCTCACCTGTTGAAGCGTTTATATTGAAGCTTACATTGGTATTTTCGTTTTCTATGCGCAGGCTCCATATATATTCATCACTTTCTTTTCTGAGCGTTGAACGCAGATTTGTTTTGTCGGCTATGTATATTCCCTTTTCGGCGTATGCCAAAGCTTCTTCAGGGGTCAAAAGCCCTTCCTTGTCTTCTATTGAAGCTGTTTCCGCCTCGGTCAGCTTATAGCTGTCTTCCTCTTCAACTGTTTCCGCCGTTAAATCGGCATAATATGAGTTTGATGAGCCGCTTGCGGCTTCAAAGCTGTCATAATATTCATTTTCAATGCATTCTCCCGTAAAGGCGTCAATCATATATGAAGAAATGTCGGTTAAATAATAGGCCGGAAAGGCTTTATACATTTTTTCTTCACTGTCGTAATAATCACGGTATTCAAAAACAGGCTCGCAGAAATCTCTGTATATGTTGTGGGCGTCTTCGGCCGAAATTATGTTTTCGGCTTTGGAATAGTCATAATAAAAGGGAGCTTCGGAAGGCGCATAATAATATATAACCTCTCCGTTTATTTTTGAAATGTTTACAGTGCAGTCTCCGCCGTTTAAGGGTATGCCGTTTACAACATAGCGGTAAGTAAAACGGTAAGCAGCTGAGCTGTTTCTGTTTTCCGTTTTTTCATATTTTACGTTTTCAATATATTCTTCGGGAACAACAAGCTTTAAAAAGCTTTCCGCACTTGTCCTTGCTTCTTCCTCCGTCAGTGTTCCCAGACCCGAAACACCGGTGTTATATTTTACATATCTGTATATATATTTGTCACTGTTTATCGCAGCGTCAACAGACGTTGAGTCTGTTGTGTCATTCCAGCTGAATGTGTAGCTTGTTAAGCCCGTGTTTTCGTTTATAGTGTAGGTGTAGTCGAATTCATCATAATTTGAGCCTATACCCAAAAGCTTTTTTGTGTAGGTAATAAGCTCAGAAACATCCCCCTCCGAAGCTGCATTATCTTCGCCGTATGCTTTTCCGCTGCTTGAAATATCTTCTTCGAAAACATCCTCTGAACCGCAGACCGGCACAGCCTGAAATGCAATGAAAATACACAGAACAGAGCTTAAAAATTTTTTTAACATAAAAATCTCCCCCTTAGCTTGTCAAATAGTTATATAAAATCACAGCCGCTTCGCCGTTTGTGACGACGCTGTCACCGTTAAAACAGCCGCTGTTGTCGCCCTTCATATAGCCCAAAATATAGCAGACGGCAACGCAGGGCAGATAGTCATAATCTATTTCGTCTTTATAATACCGTGAAGAATAAATTTCTCCCGAGCTTAATATTTTTGCATCAACCTTGAGGCTTGCCAAAATTTCGGCGGCTTCGTACCTTGTAAGGGTATCGCCGTAATATTTGTCGGCAATACGGTCAAATACATAGCCCTGTTCCGTTTCTTTTCCTTTTAATTTAAAGAAAGCGGCAAAATCCGCCGGAGATATTGGCTCGTCGGGCTTAAATTCTTCTCTTTCGATATAATAGCCGTTGTTGTAAAGCTGGATTATAACAGTTTCACAGCGGCTGCCTTCTATGTCTGTGTAGCCGGAAAATTCCTCTTTCTCTGTGTAGGGCAGGCCGTCAAAGGGGCCTATTCTGTCACCGTATTTGTCAAGACAAACCTCGTCATAGCCGAAAATATAGACAAGCCTTACCCCCTCGTCTGTTTTTATATATGTAAGAACTGGAGGAGCAATTTCAAAAAATCTGTCATAAGCGGCCTCAAAGCCTATGGCGTCTTCCACACCGGGCAGCTCTATAATATCATCATGCCAAAAAGTATAATAATAATCAAACTTTCCGGCGGCATTAAAGCCTGTGTTTATAAAATTTTCTCTGTATTTTATGCCGTTTAGTGTTCTGACAAAATTGAATTCATAGCCGTATACATTTCCGCTTTCATAGGCAAACTCCTGATATTCGGGCTCTGTGTTTTCAAACTTTTCACTTGAAAAGGCTTCTCCCACTTTTTCTGCAGTTTCAAGCATTGTTTCATAATCGGGAACAATTTCGGATTTATATACTTCGTTGTCGTCCCAATATCTCAGAACCTCTCCTGTGCCGGCGTTTATATACATATAAACATAGTGATCACCGCTTTTTACATCTATATCCCAGTAATACTCGCCGCCTTGCTTTTCAAGCTCCGAGGTTATGTTTGTCTTGTCGGGAATTGGCACTTCCCTTTCCACTATTGCCAGTGCCTCTTCGGCTGTTAAAATATCAGCCTTGTTTGCTATGGAGGCAATTTCCGCTTCAGTCAGGCTGTAATCGGAATCCTCTGCCGTTTCTTCCTCAAAAACGGCATCTTCCCTTGAAGAAGCGCTTCCCCCTATGGCCCATTTATCGTCATATTCCGTTTCCATGCTTTCGCCGGTAAAGGCGTCCAACATATATGCTGTGTAGTACGATATAAAATAGGCCGGAAAAAGCTTATATCCTTTTTTCTGATAATCGTAATAATCACGGTATTCAAACGCTAAAGCACAGCAGTCATTATATAGACTGTGGGCGGTTTCCGCTGAAATTATGCTCTCAGGCACCGGATAGTCAATGGCGAAGGGACAGTCATAAGGGGCGTCATATGAAATAACCCTACCTGTATATTTTGAAACCCTGAGAGAAATTCTGCCGTCATCATAGGGGATTCCGTTTGGGGAATAGCGGTAAACATTATAATATTTGTCACTTCGGTTTCCCGGTTCGTATACAACATTGTCTATATATTCTTCGGGCACAACAAGGCTTAAAAAGCTGTCGGCGGCGGCCCTTGCCTCTTCGGCGGTTACCGTGCCCAGACCGGAATACCCCGTTTCACCCTTTTCATAATTGCATATGTATTTATTGCTGTCAATTATAACGTAAACAGTTTCTCCGCTTCGTGTATTCTTCCAGTTAAAACCATACTGAGTTAAACCGCTTTTATCATCTAAGGTGTAAGTATAATCGAATTCGTCATAGCCTGAGCCTATGCCGAAAAGCTCTTTCGTGCAGGTTATAAGATCAGAAACCTCACCATCCGAAGCTGCAGCCTTTACCCCTGTGACGCTGTCCGACACGGTATCCTCCGAAGGATTCTCCTCAAAAACCTCCGCCCCATCATAGGCGGCCTCCGCTGCCGGGACGGATACACCCTGAAGCGCAATAAAACCACACATTATTCCGCTTACAACTCTTTTCATCATAATAATTCCTCCCTTGTATTAAATTTTATAAATATTTCCTTAAAGACAGCTTAAAAGCTCTTCCTCGGAAACAAACTCCTTACAGTCCGGGTCGTTTTCAATGTCTGAAAGCATTTTAAGATCCCATTCATCGGGAACAACCTCTTCTATATCGTCCCACTCGGAACTGCCGAAATCTGTTTTTATTATATGCCAAAGCTTTTCTGCGTCATTGTTGCTCATTATTGTTACTGCACCTAAAATTCTTTCTTTTACTGCTGTCATAGCAATACCTCCTTATTTATAAATATCACCACGGTTATCTATTTTTTCTATAAAAACCCGAAAGATGTCGGGCCGCTGAAAGCGGATAATCCGTTAGGATTATTTCTGAATAAAGTATATTGCCAAATTTATCAAAAATAATTCGATAATTTCCAACTCTTAACCTATAACCGTTTCTGCCTTGAAGTTTTTTAACATCTCCCATAGGAAGATTGTCTATAGCTTCAATCAGTCTTTGTCGAGTTGGCTTATCCTGTTTTTGTAAAAATTTGAGTGCTTGTTTGGAATATTTTTTTGTCATTTACACTCCCCCTGTTCAGCCTATTTTATTAAGGCAAAATAAAGCAGAACCACAACCCCCAAAACGATTCGATACCAGCCGAAAACCTTGAAGTCGTTTCCCTTTATGTAGCTTAAAAGGAATTTTATTGCCAAAATGGAAACGCCGAAGGAAACAACCATTCCCACCAGAAGGATAATAATCTCTGAGCCTGTGAACGCAAGGCCGAATTTAACAAGCTTTAAGAGACTTGCTCCGAACATAACCGGTATGGCAAGGAAAAATGTAAATTCCGCTGCAACGGATCTTGAACAGCCTATCAAAAGGCCGCCTATTATTGTGGCGCCTGAGCGAGATGTTCCCGGAACAAGGGCCAAAACCTGAAACAGACCTATAGCGAAGGCCGTTGAAAGGGGAAGGCTTTCCAAGCTTCTGAATTTGGGGCGCTTTCCGCCTTTGACTGTCTCAACGACTATAAATATAATACCGTAAATTATGAGCATAAGGGCCACAACCGTGGAGTTATATAAATATGTATCCAAAAGGTCGTCAAACAAAAGCCCTATAACGGCGGCAGGCAGACAGGCTATAATAACCTTAATCCACAGTGCATATGTATCTGTTTTTTCGCTTTCCGTCTTTTTGGGCGAGAAGGGGTTAAGCTTGTCAAAGAACACAACCACAACAGCCAGAATTGCCCCAAGCTGAATAACAACGTCGAACATTTCGCAGAATTCGTCGGTCATATTAAGCTTGATAAACTCCTGAGCCAAAATAAGGTGCCCTGTGGAGCTTATGGGCAGCCACTCCGTTATGCCCTCTATAATCCCCAAAATAACGGTTTTTAAAATTTCAAATATCATAAGATTTACCTCTCTGTTTTATTTTTTCTTATATTATATCAGTTTAAGAAAGAAATGTAAACATATTTTGCCGTAAAATTCACAAAAAAGAACCGCAGATTTATCCGC
>JAJQCI010000191.1:0-1766 GCA_021202835.1 Clostridiales bacterium
GTTGACCTGAAAACGGCGGGCTATGAAAGGGAGCTTGAAAAAAATGCCGCCCTTTTAAACAGCTTATCTCCCTTCAGGGTTTTGGAAAGGGGCTACAGCATTGTTAAAAAAGACGGTAATTTTGTAGATTCGGCGGAAGCCCTGGCGGCCGGCGACAGAATAGAGATAGGTTTTAAAGACGGCAGTAAAACAGCCGTTATAGAGGAGACGGAAAATGGCCAGAAAAACATTTGAAGACAATTTGTCAAGGCTTGAGGAAATTGCGGAGCTTATGGAAAACGAGGATACATCTCTCGACAAATCCGTTAAGCTCTATAAAGAGGGCATTGACCTTCTTGTGAGCTTGGGTGACAATTTAAATAAAACCAAACAGCAGGTTACATTGTTAAAAGAAAAGGCGGAAGGCATATTCGAAAAGAGTGCCTTTGCCGAAAGTGAGGAGTAATGATCTTTTATGGATTTTGAGAAGGTATTAAACGAAAAAATCGAGCTTATAAACGAAGGGCTTAAAAATTATTTGAAGCCAAAATACCCCCCCCTTATATATCAGGCACCGCGCGACCGCGGTTTCGCCGGGGCAACGCGACTGCGCCCCCTTTTGCTCCCGGGCGCCTGCGAAGCCGTGGGGGGAAACCCGGCCGACGCTTTGGGGTTTGCCTGTGCTATAGAGATGATACATACCTATACACTTATACACGACGACCTTCCGGCTATGGACAACGACGATTTCAGAAGGGGAAAGCCCACCTGTCACAAGGCTTTTTCCGAAGATATCGCCATTCTTGCAGGAGACGGGCTTCTGAATCTGGGCTTTGAAACAATGCTTTCAGAAGCAGTGAGCAGGGGTGATTTAAAATACACAAAGGCGGCTCTTACAATAGGGGAGCTCTGCGGAGTCAGGGGAACCATAGGGGGTCAGGTTGTCGACCTTTTATCGGAAGAAAAAAAGGCGGATGAAGAAACTCTTCTTTACATTCACAAAACAAAGACGGCGGCCCTTATTCAGGCGGCCCTTAAGGCCGGCGCCGTAATAGGGGGAGCCGACAGTGAGACTCTTTCGGCTCTTGACGAAATAGGTTATAAAATGGGCATAGCCTTCCAGATTAAAGACGATATTTTAGACATAACAAGCACAACCGAGGTTTTGGGCAAGCCCGTCGGCAGTGACGACAAAAACGGAAAGTCAACCTATGTTTCCGTTTTCGGCTTTGAAAGGGCAAATGAGGATTATCTGCGTCTTTCGGAAGAGGTTTGCGGCCTGCTTGAAAAATTTGGGGAAAAAGGAGCCTTTTTGTGTGAGTATGCAAAGAGGCTTATAAACAGAGTAAATTAAAATCGGCGGTGGTTTTTATGAAATACTTAGGGAAAATTAATTCACCTGAGGATCTCAGGAAAATAGATATAAAAAATCTGCCCCTTTTGGCTGAGGAAATAAGAGAATTTTTGGTAGAAAACGTTTCCAAAACAGGGGGACATCTGGCTTCGAATTTGGGGGTTGTTGAGCTTACAATAGCGCTTCATTACTGCCTTAACACTCCCTATGACAAGCTTATTTGGGACGTAGGCCACCAAGCCTATGTTCATAAAATTTTAACCGGCAGAAAAGACAGATTTGAAAGCTTAAGAAAGCTTGACGGCCTCTGCGGCTTTCCACGCCCCGACGAAAGCAAATATGACGCTTTCGGGGCCGGTCATTCTTCAACGTCAATCTCGGCGGCAATAGGAATGGCGTCGGCAAGAGACTTAAACCATGACACCTATAACGT
>JAJQCI010000191.1:1776-8713 GCA_021202835.1 Clostridiales bacterium
CTTCACAGGCGGAATGATTTATGAGGCCTTAAACAACGCCGGCAAGATGAACACAAAGCTTCTTATCGTTCTTAACGATAACGGCATGTCAATATCAAAAAATGTGGGCGCCGTAAGCTCATATCTTACAAGGCTCAGAGCTGCCAAAAAATATAACGACGCAAAAAGCGATGTTAAAACGGCCTTCAGCAAGATTCCCGTTGTGGGAGAAGCGGCAAGCGCCGCAGTGAGCGCCTCCAAAAAAAGCCTTAAAAAAGTCATTATTCCCGGTGAATTTTTTGAGGGGCTGGGTGTAATGTATGTAGGCCCCATTGACGGAAACAACATCAGGGAGCTTATAAAGACAATAAACAGAGTTAAAAAAATGGACAGGCCCGTTTTGCTTCACGTCGTAACCAAAAAAGGCAAGTGCTACCCTCCGGCGGAACAGCACCCCGACAAATTTCATGGTGTGGGGAAATTCGACGTTAAAACAGGTGATGTTTTGGCTAAGAAAGACTTTGAAACCTACGGAGAGGTTTTTTCAAAGGCTCTTATTCGCTTAGGGACGGTTAAGAAAAATATCTGTGCTATAACGGCGGCTATGGCCGATTCTACCGGAATAAGCAATTTCAGAAGATTTTACCCCGAAAGAACCTTTGACGTAGGCATAGCGGAAGAACACGCTGTTACCTTCGGGGCAGGCCTTGCGTCAAACGGCTATATTCCCGTTTTTGCGGTTTATTCAACCTTCCTTCAGAGAAGCTATGATCAGCTTCTTCATGATGTCTGCCTTCAGAATCTTCACTGTGTTTTTGCAATAGACAGAGCCGGAATAGTAGGGGAAGACGGCGAAACCCATCAGGGTATTTTTGACACATCCTTCCTTTCTCAAATGCCGAATATGACTGTTATGGCGCCCTGCAACAAAAGGGAGCTTATAGATATGCTTAATTTTGCCGTAAAGGAGCATGAGGGCCCTGTGGCCATAAGATATCCCAAAGGGGCGGTTCACGATGTTTTGGGTGGAAGTACGGAAGAGATAAGGCTGGGGAAGGCTCAGAAGGTTTACGAAGGGAGCAAAATTGCAATTGTTTCCTACGGAACAATGATGCAGAATGTTTTGGAGGCCTATAGGCTGCTTATTGCCGAGGGCATGAGCCCGGCTGTTTACAATGCCAGGTTTGCCGCTCCCATAGATGACAGCTTTGCGGAAGAGCTTAAAGGCTTTGATTATATTTTTACGGCAGAAGACAATATTAAAGCAGGGGGCTACGGTCAGCAGCTTACCCAAAAGCTTTTCGAAAAGGAAATTTTCGGAAAGAAAATTTATAACCTTGCTTTCCCTAAAAAATTTATAGAAGCAGGAACCAGAAAGCAGCTTTTCGAGAGATACGGCCTTGACAGCAAAAGCATAGCTGAATTTATTTCTGAAACGGTAAAAAAATGATGCGGCTTGATATATATGTTAAAAATTTACTGAATATTTCCAGAACCGAAGCGGCAGGGCTCATTGACGGGGGCTTTGTTAAAAAAAACGGGCTCGTGGTCAAAAAAGCGGCCCTTCAAACAGATGGAGAGGGCATAACCGTCGACGAAAGGGGGCTTATTCCCTATTTCAGCCGTGGAGGGCTTAAGCTTGAAAAAGGGCTTGACTTTTTCGGAATATCCTTAAAAGGCAGGGTTTGTCTGGATATAGGGGCCTCAACAGGGGGCTTTACTCACTGTATGCTTTTGAGAGACTGCAGGAGGGTGTATGCCGTAGATGTGGGCAGAGATCAGCTTGCGCCGGAGCTTAAAAACGACAGACGGGTTATTTCCATGGAGCAGACAAACATTTTGGCGGTGGACGGCTTTGAAGAAAGGCCGAGCTTTGCCGCCTGTGATGTTTCTTTTGTTTCACTTACAAAAATTTTAGCTAAGGCCTGTGAGCTTTTAACCGGTGATGGCGAGGGGGTTTTTCTTATAAAGCCCCAGTTTGAAGCTGGCAGAGGAAATGTAAACAAAAAGGGTATCTGTAAGGACCCTAAGATTCATTTAAGAGTAATAAGGGATATTATTGCCTTTTCGGAAGAGGTGGGCTTTAGGCCTTCGGGGCTGACTGTTTCTCCGGTAAGGGGCGGTGAGGGCAATGTTGAATATCTTATTCATTTATCAAGAAAAGAACACGGCGTGAAATTTTCCGACGGGGAAATAAAAAAGGTTATTGACGAGGGGAAAAGTCTGTGAAAAAAATAGGTCTTCTAACAAACTTCGAAAGAGACAAAGAGCTTAAATATACAAGAGAAATTCTTGACTTTTTAAATATGAGGGGCTGCCCCGTTATTCTCGGGGAAAGACTCGGGAAGGCTCTTGGGCTTTCGACAAGTGAAAATATTTATAAGGAAGCCGACATCTTAATTGTTTTAGGCGGCGACGGAACCATTTTGAAAACGGCCGGGCAGGCGTCAAAATATGAAACGCCTATTTTCGGCATAAACCTTGGCCATTTGGGCTATCTTGCCGGGGCAGACAGGCATGAAGGCAGAGAAGCCATTGACAGGGTTTTAAACGGAGAATACACCGTTGAAAAAAGAATGATGTTAAAGACCGAAATAGGCGGAAGAGCTTTTCCGCCTGCGTTAAACGATATTTATATAAGAAACAAAGAGGCTGCCCATATGCTTAAGCTGGGAGTTAAGATAAACGGTCAGTACACAGACACATACAGGGGGGACGGCGTAATTATTGCCAGCCCTACAGGCTCAACAGCCTATAATCTTTCGGCAGGGGGGCCTGTCTTAAAGCCGGACACCTCTCTTATAGCCGTTACACAAATCTGCCCTCATAATTTATACGCCAGGCCTCTTGTTATAGGGGCCTGTGACAAGGTGACTGTTTTTACGGAAAACAGCGGCGATTCGGGAGCCGTGTTTATTGACGGAGAATATCTGGCCGACCTGGGATACGGCGAGGAAATTACCGTAGGGAAGGCCGACTGCCATACATATATTATTAAACCAACGGGACTTGGTTTTTACGATATATTGAGGCGAAAAATGGCTTGGCAAAGAGACTGATATATTTAAGGGGATAAAAATATGAAGAGAAACAGACAGGAAGCACTAATTGAAATTATAAAAACAAACGAGGTTTCCACACAGGGCGATTTAACCGCCCTTTTAAAGGAACAGGGATATAACGTAACACAGGCCACCGTATCGAGAGACATAAGAGATCTTAAAATTATTAAGCTTCAGGGCCCAAACGGCAGGCTCAGATACGGCGTTTCGGATACAAAAAATTCTGTCAGTCACACGGGGGCCGTCAGAATTTTTAAAGAGGGAATAACAAGCGTTGACCACGCCGGAAACATTGTTATAGTCAAAACCCTTTCGGGAATGGCTAACGCAGTCTGCGCAGGAATTGACGCTATGGAAGATAAAGACATTTTGGGAACTGTTGCCGGAGACGACACGATTATGTGTGTTGTAAGAGATTTGGAGGCCTGCTTCAGGCTTGTTGACAGACTGGGAAACAGCGAATAAAATGAAAAACAGAGAATATTGTAACGGTTCGGCCGTGCATAACATGAGCGGAGTTTATGGATAATTCTGATTTCCAGCAAACTCAGGTGATGGAACACGGCTGAACTGTTACCGAAAAAAGCCGGTGAAATAAATGATTTCAGAAATTAACATTAAGAATATCGCCATAATAGAGGAGTCGTCTGTTGTTTTTGACAAAGGGCTTAACATACTTACCGGTGAAACAGGAGCCGGAAAGTCTATTATAATAGATTCAATAAATTTTGTTTTGGGTCAGAGAACCTCTAAGGAGATTATAAGACAGGGGGCTGAGGAGGCTTCTGTTTCCGCCCTTATGTATGTTGAAAACGAAGAAAACCGCTCTAAGCTTAAAAGTATGGGCATAGATATCGAAGATGACGGAGGGCTTCTCCTTACAAGAAGCTTAAATATAAGCGGCAGAAACCTCTGCAGAATAAACGGAAAAGCCGCCCCTCTTTCAATGCTCAGGTCTGCGGCGGAGCTTTTAATAGATATATACGGCCAGCACCAAAACCAAAACCTTTTGGACGCCAAAAAGCATATGGGTCTTTTGGACAGGTTCTGCGGCGATGAGCTTAAAAGCCTTCTTAAAGAAAATGAAGAAAAATATACTCTTTACAGAAAAAGCGTTAAACGCCTAAAGGAGCTTAACGGCTTGGGAAAGGACAGGGAGACGGCCCTTGAGATTTTATCATTTCAAATTAACGAAATCAAAGAGGCTAAAATAAAGCCCGGTGAAGAGGACGAGCTTAGGGAAAGGCAGGCCTTTCTCTTTAACGCCGCCAGAATAAAGGAGCTTTCAAACAGCGCAGTAAACTCACTCTACAGAGGAGAGGGCTCAGCCTATGAAAAAATAGGCTCTGCGCTGAACAGCCTTATAAGCCTTTCCAAAATGGACGAATCCGTTAAGGACTCTATAGCGGATTTGGAGGACATAAGCGACAGGCTCGAAAGCCTTACAGAGGTTATAAGAGACATTAACGAAAGAGCCGAAGGCTCCGGCTCGGAGCTTGAAGAGGTTGACGAAAGGCTTGAAAAAATAAAGGCCATAACGGCAAAATACGGCGGAAACGAAGAGGAATGTATTAAATTTCTGGCGGAGGCGGAAGAAAAATACAACACTCTTGTTGAAAGCGAGGAAAGGGCCGCAGAGCTGGGCGAGGAAATAAAGCGTCAGAAAAGGGATATTCTCCATACCTGTATAAAAATTTCAGACGTTAGAAAAAAATATGCCGCCAAAATAGAAAAGGAAATTGAGGACAATCTCCACCGTTTGGGAATGGAGAGGGCCTGTTTTAAAATAAATATAGAAAGACGAAAAAGCTTTGACAAGCTGGGTATGGACGAGGTTGAGTTTTTTATAAGCACAAACGGCGAGGAAGGACTTAAACCCCTTGTTAAGATAGCCTCCGGCGGCGAAATGAGCCGTGTTATGCTGTCTATAAAGGCCGTGCTTTCAGCCTGTGACGATATGGAAACCTTCATTTTCGACGAAATCGACACGGGCATAAGCGGTATAACCGCCCAGCAGGTGGCCGTTAAAATGGCAGAGCTTGGAAAAAGCCGCCAGATTCTCTGTATAACCCATCTGTCACAGATTTGCGCTGCAGGTGATGTGAACTTCTGTATAGAAAAGAAATTCGGCGAAAATGGCACCAGAACAGAGGTCAGAAGACTCGGCGAAGACGACGTTATAAAAGAAATTGCAAGGCTTAACGGCGGCAGAGTTATAACAGAGGCTACTCTTAAGGCGGCTAAGGACTTAAGGGCGGTCAGCAGAAATTTTTAAGGAGTGTTAATTTATGAAGAAACATTTAAAAATTCTTACAGCAGTGTTTACGGCGGCGGTAATCACGGCAGGCTGCGGAGGCAGTGAGAAGGGCGAGGCCGAAACTCCGCAGGCCGAGGAAAACGTCGGCGAGGAAAGTGCAGAGGATGAAAAACACTCTTCCGCCGGTGAAGAAACGGAGAGAGACGACAGCGATATCGTTTCGGAGGAAAACAATGCTGAAAGCGCCTTCGATATGTTTTTCGACTGCTACGCCGATACGGAGCTTTCCGAAAGCTGCACAAAGGTTAAAAACGTTGAAATAATAATGTATCCCGAAACGGACAACCCTTTTGAAATAGAGTCTATGACTTATATTCAAAAGGAGAAAAACGGCGATGACTACAACGCCTACATAGAAACCGACGATACTGTAAACGGTGAATCAAATCAGTCTGAGGCCGTATATTCCGACGGATATTTATATTATGAATATGAAGGCGAAAAATATAAGGAGGCCTATGAAGACTGGGACGCTTTGAGGGTTATAACCGACGGCTATTATTTTAAGCTTTATGACTACACTGTAAACAATGTTCATGTTACAAACTACAGCGACGGTTATAAAAAAATAGAATTCGGCTTCGACCTTCAAAATCTTTCCGAAGCCCCTGACGAACAGATTTTCGAAATTCTTTCCGCTACGGCTTCAACCTATAAAAACCTGAGCTTTAATGAAGCAAGCTTCGAGGGCTATGTTTCTCCCGAGGGCTATGTTACAAGCTATATAATGTATTATGACGGCCAGGTTGCCGCAGGAACGGAAAAGACGGATTTGTATACATTTAAATATACAACAGCTGTAAATTATTCCGACATAAACAACACAACGGTTGATGTTCCGGAAAATACGGATGAATATACTCTTGTGGAGGTTGAGGAAGAAGAGGAAACAGGCTATTAAAAAGCTTAAAGCCGTGCCGCATTAAACGGTGCGGCTTTAATATTACAGATTGGGGAGAAAAATGATTATATTAATTTTAACTTTGGCGGTGCCTTATTTTTTATTCGGGGATTTTATTGTCTTCGGGGATGTGCCTTTGTGGAGATGTTTTCTGTATATGCTGCCCACAGGGCTGCTTGTGGCAGATATGGCGAATGTAAATACTCTTTTGGCTTTTATATGTCTGACAGCCGTTATGTTCGGGCTTATCTTTTTGGCATATAGATTCAGAGAATATAAGGCCTTTAGGATTATAAAAACAGTTGTTCTTATTTGCTTTTTTGCTCTTTTGTGCAAGCTTTTGGCAGAGGTTTTGTATATATTTTTATGGTATTTTTACAAGACCTATGAATGGGTAGGCTTGGCCCGTGTTTTGAAATATTTTCTTTTTTTGGAAAGAGTTAACGATGCGGCCTATGATATGTATTTCACTATTCTTGCTGTTATGGTTTTTATGCCCCTTGTAATGTGTTTTGACTTTAAATCAAGGGGAAAGGCACATATCGGCAGGGGCGTAATATATTTGCTTGTTCACATGTTTTTTATATATTTGTCAATTAAGCTTATGCCGTAGAATAATTATATGCTGGGGGAGAAAAAATGATTAAAGAAAAGCTTAAGAATTTTGTGTGTATTTGT